>NZ_JAWOUB010000007.1:0-238521 GCF_033339195.1 Vibrio sp. 811 | reverse complement strand
CGTTCAAATACGCCAGCATCCCGCCACTCCTGAAATCGGCGATGAGCAGAGCTTGACGAGCATATACCGGTGGCATTTAGCGCATTCCACTGGCAACCCGTCCTGAGTACGAAGAAAATGGCGTTCATTGCAGCGCGATTATCAACCCGCTTGCGGTGCGTACCCAGCGGGTGTTGAGTTCTATGTTCCGGGATGAGAGGAGCCATTTTCTCCCAGAGTTCATCACTGATTTGCCACTTATTACCTGCCATACGTTGCCCTCATAAATTATCATTATGTATTATCTGACAATTCCTTTTGGGATAGGTTCTTAGATAATAATAAGTATTGCCTAGACAAAGAAGCATTAAAAGATGGTTTTCATTGGTTGGTTCCAGACAGGGAAATAGATCCGATTAACTGGTTTAACTCAACAACATGGCAGTATGTGAACGCTGAACTTTTAAAAATAGGAGACTAAAACAGGAGTAAGACTGAAACTAGAGATGACCTTGAATTAGATAAACTATCAAACACCTCTAACCCATTCGCTTTTGAATTAACTGAAAAATCTAAGGAAAACATGCGTTCTTTGGTGAAGCATGTAGATGGTTGAACTTGGAACGAGCGTGTTGATTCCATCAACAAAAAAGATGGTAATTAATATGATGTATCGTGGCTAGACATCAACAATGATCTTTATGGTGCGGGAAAGTGGTTTTATGAGCAAGCTAAAGAAGAAGCAACGCCTTCTCATAGGCGAGATTTACATGCGCTTGTCAACTATGAATACACAGGCGATTTTTTGTCGCTGAAGTAATGGGAAAATCGAAAATATGAAAATACAGTTAGTAGCTACGATCTTAGCTGCTCTTTCCTTGCAAGCTCAAGCAACGACTCAAGAAGAAATGGTAATCGAATTAGGTCATTCTATTGCGCTAAGTTTACTTGATGCAAAGTTGGAATTGGCTTGTGACTCCAACATTAACAACCTAGGTGAAATTACTCTCAAAGTTAATCAGGAGTGCGTTTCAACAATCAACAAACTTCGGTCAACGTTAGAGACAGAGCCGACAGCAGTAGACTTGGTTAAACAGGTTGATTCTTTTATGGATTCAAATTCTATCCCACTCACTAAGTAACTTGAGAGTATTGGAAAAATCGAACTTGTGCAAAAGGCATTTAACAGGTTGATTTGAGTGCCTTTGATAGAAGTAGTAATAACAACTTGGAGTGCAAACTTTGTCAAAGAATGAAATGCAATATGCAGTATGGCAGATGCCCCATACCGAAAAAGATTTAGCTGTTTTGGTAGATGCTGCTGAGTTACCTATTCTAGATCGTGGAGAGGAGGGTGTGCTAAACCCTGACACACCATTAAATGATGATCATTTAAAACTAAAGTTGGTTTACGGTGTGCTCATGTCCAATAACCTTCGAGGTTTACAAAACTATGAAGGGATGAATCACTTAGTTGATGTCCATCAGGATAAATGGTTAGTTCATCTAAAGCCAAACGATGATGAGGATAAACCATTAGAAGCAATCTATCTTGGATTTGAAGATATGATGGTTTTGCATTGCAGGGGATTAAGACAAGGTGATTTTGCTTTCGCTGCTCTTATGGGTCTACCTGATAGCTTGGAACTTCATTCAGATAAGCTGTGGGGTGTAACATCGTTCCTTCGTTTACATGATTTAGACATGGCTACAAACCTAATTAATCGAGAAATCATCATTTCGCTAGTCGAAGAAGAAGTTGTCGAGGCAGAACTAACTAAAGAAAATTGGAAATCATTTGTTAACGAGGGACTGGCAAAGTCTTTAGCTAAAAAAGTAGGTTAATTAGGATAGGGAACATATTAGCTCATAAAAACCTTAGATTTACCTTTTAGAACCGTAAAAATGCTTCAAAAATAAGAACGCAGACCTTAAAGAAAAAGTTAAGACAACGACCAAGGACTAACAAGAAATGAAAATAGTATTAGCTAAAGAAATTAGTGATAGCCTGAGTGAATATACAAATGCCGATAGCTCCATCTGCGTACAACAAGTTACCTTATGGTTTGATGTGATTGCTACAGAGTTGGAGCTAACTGAGGTATCTAAAGAGAAACTAAACTATATCACTACTCCTTCAATTATAATCAAGTTGAGCCAATCTAATCAGCGCATACATGACCTATTATTGGGGGTTGCTGGGTATCCAAATTTAGATAAAGAAGAAGCAGAATTTCAAGTTAAGTGTAGGCTATCAGTCCTGAAATCCGCATGGATGCACAGAGCATACGGTTTGACGTTGCAAGATGCTTTCACTGATGGAGAACTATTCTTTAACGCTCTCATCAAGATGTAGGTAACACCTTATGTTAGACAATATATTAGCTAGATATTGGCAACCTAAAGGAACCTCTTTACATAAGCACCATTTACAAGCAATTGTCATCGGTTTTGTATTAAGTCTAGTGTTACTTTTCGTTGGCGTTATTAATCGTGAAATGGCTTTTTCAGTGATGATCTTGATTGTCGTACTCCAGTTCTTAGGGATGTGGTTGGCTAGAAAGAGATTTGGTAATAGAAATCCCAATAAAGTTGGATATAAAGAGTAGTTCCTGCTGGATAGAGATAGTTACGAGCCATTGCAGATCTGGTCATATAACCAAGCCGATAAAGCCAAAAAAGAAGTCCCCAAATTGGTTAGGAAGCTACTTGCTCGCACTCAGATACATCGTGCTTGGTTACAAAGCGCAACTGGCTCATTTCAGTTGCCAGTTTTAGAGCGAATTTAACGTTGGAAGATAGTATTGGAATTAGTAACTTAGATTAGAAACCAACTCACCTATGACCCTGATAGTGGCATCATCCAGTGGAAAAAGTTGGGCAGAGGCCGCCGAGCTAATCTAGTTGCGGGATGCGTCAAGCGGAAGAAAGGCAACGTGTGGCGCAGAATTGTCATTGACGGTAAAGAGTACACATCTGGTCAAATCGCTTGGTCAATAATGACTGGTCATTTTCCTGATTTCATCATCGATCATAAAGATGGTGATTCTCTAAATGATAAATGGAGCAATTTACGTAGGGGGACAACTGCGTTGCTCAGAGAAATTTAGCTAGAAGTCGCCGCAACAAAACTGGTGTGACTGGAGTGAAACAGATCAATGGCTACTTTGTCGCCTACATCGGAGTGGGTAATAAGCAAAAGTACCTTAGTAGCACAAGTGACTTTTTTGAGGCTGTTTGCTTAAGAAAGCGAGCAGAGAAACAGTACAAATACAGCCCTAGACATGGGCTGTAATCAACATTGGAAAAAACATGCCAGAACCAAAACCTAACCACCGGAAGTTCGCGGACTTTATTACTAACGTTTCAGCCCTTGCTAGTGCCTATTTCTTAGTCCGATTTGTCCTAGATTTTTCTCTAGAAACTCTAATCGAGAATGAAAATTTAATGTGGTTCTTCATTTTCGCTTTTATTACTGTAGTGTATGGTTTTATCTACGGAAAAAACGGCAAAAAATGACATTGTAAACAACTAGATTGTGTAAAAGGTATTGAATTACACCTACATGCTTATGACAACTGTCAAAATAGGCGATTCAAATGGATTAATGCCATCAGAACAACTTGATAACAAAGAGGGAGCCATGTTCAACATAAGAACTAGACACTCGTATGGCCACTAGAAGAACTGGGGGTGGTGCTTAAAGGTCAGTAAACCCGACTAAAACTGGTGATGCTGTTGGAGAGCTAAGTGATCTCTTAGATGTTGCCCTATACAACCGCCCATGTACAAGCAGAAGCGTAAGATAGATAAGCTAGTTAAGACGCTGCTGAAACCTAAAAAGAAACATTAACTGGATAAGGAAAACTGTATGACAAGTGTATATAAACTGATATGCGAGCGAGCCTATTTTGTTGGGTATGAGCAGCTTTTCTTGCCAAGAAGTTTTAGGCGGCTGGTTGCTAGAAGTGAGTTGCACAGAGCTTGGTTAGCAGGTAATCAAGGTAATATCGGTGCGACCGATGGCGTTTTGTATCGGAAATGGTTTACTAACCGCAAGCATCATACAAATGCCACTATTAAACAGCTATGGCGTAGCATAAATCGATAACCCGAAACATCAGTATTTATAAGCAACAGAAAAAGAAAGAAGCCACATCTTTACTCATAATCGCTCGCCATCCTCTACTGTTCACCTGCCCACGTTATAAAGATATCAATCGGAAAAGTACTCAGTTCGATCTTGGTATAAGCGCTTACTTAACGCCTCTCCAAATTATTCCTTGTTAATCATCCCAATTATTATGATAATTGGGGTATTGTAAAATATCCACAAATGACATATATAGGTGAGTAATGTTCATAGGTGTTAGTAGAAGCCATCAATGGCGTTTATCAGAACCACCAGAACCATCTGATGATAAAGACTTTCAACTAAAAAGGGTGGAGTTTTTATCAGATGTTGACTATCGATGTACTGATTGCCATTTTCGTTCAGAAAAGTATCAACATGTTCATCACAAGGATGGGAATCACAAACATAACGAAATCATTAACTTTGAGTGTAAATGCCCTCTATGTCATATGTGTGAACATCTGGGTTTTGTTGCAGATAATAAACTTGCCACTTTAGTTTTTTGTCCCTCTTTGACCCAGGAGGAGCTCAATGCTTACGTTCGAATATCTTGGGTTGCAAATTACTTAGCAAAAATCCAAGGTCCAGAAAAATGCGGTACTACGCTTCTGCGTATTGCACGCGATACAGGGCTCTGGATCGAGCTCCTTTCTGCTACGGCGCAGCAAGTAAGTCAAGTGTACAAAATAACCAACATTAGGGCACTAGCTGAAGACTTTCGTGCTATGGATGACAAAGAGTATTCCGAACGTCAGTTAAAGTACCCTCATTTAAGGTTGCTGTTTACTCCAGATCCCTTTTCTCGAGAGATAGAGGAGTGGAGTAGGAACCAAGACTTCTTTTCAGATTTCTATGACCCAAACAATTGGCCAGAAATAGTGAACAACCATATCTCTAGTTTAGAAGGATAGGATATTAATGAACACATATGGCGTAGCGATATTCAACGATGAAAAAAAACCTAGGAGTGGATTCTCTTGTGTCGATGGCAAGGTGAAGGAGTTTAGTTCCTATTCTGATTTGGAGATGTCTACAATTTGGGTAACTAACATTCAACACTCTATATTTCAAAAAGAAGCCCTCTACAAAGTACCTAACCTACGTTCGTCGCAATATTTAAGGTTGTCTTTACAACAGATAATGAGGGAGTTGAATGTTAAAAAAGATATTGAAGGTATTCAACATTTAGCAAAGCTAGTTCAGTCAATTGCTGCAGATCTACAGGGTAAATTCGAACTTAATCCGGACTACCTTCGATATCGCCTTGGTGGTGAAATCCCACAATACCTGGAATCACAAGGGTTCCTACCTTCTGAACTACTAAATATAAGTGAACTCGCAGACGCTTCAGCTAAAGCGGCATTAAATGATGCGTATCAGTCATTCCAAGGTACTGTAAAGTCTGCAAACGGAAAGATCTATCATTATACCTTACCAAGGGTTGCGCATTTCGAATACTTAATGAATCAAAACTTTCCTTTGGATAACAATTGGGAAGAATTTACGTTTAGTAGCGATGGGCCAATTGTTGCTGGATATAAAAACAAAGTACTACTCCCTGATACAGAAAAAGTCATAATAGGTTTAAAGAACCTCCATAAAAATACTGCTGCAATTCTAAATATCAAAGTAAAGTCTATCGACCCAAAGCGAGCTCAAAGTTTTACCTTTGGAATCGAAGGTGTGAAATCTACAACGAGAATATGGGCTGCTCTTCCAGAGGTTATTGATATTTTACGTTACTGTGAGGTTGAAATTTTGGGAGGCCTGAAAACTAATGCTGGTAAGTTGGATGTAAGGCCTGAAATAGACCTATCAAAAAATAGATATAGTTACTCTAAAGGTGTGGTCAGTGAAAATATTTGGTGTGCCTTAGCCGATAAAGTCCACTTAGGAAGTCAAAAACAAGCTACTGGCCTGGGAGTGTACCTCAGAGCATATGACAGGATTATTTGCTCCAAACTTGCGGAAGCGTTTATGAAAGCAGGTTTCGTCGGCGGTGGGTTTGGTGTCGGTGCGGCAAGGGTTTGGTTAAGTAGCCAAGATGTAAAAAAAGCCAATATTATTGCAGAAAAATTTGGCGCAATGCCAGATATCGGAGTGTAGAAAATGGAAATTGAACCGCTAGAAATTTTCTCAGATGGTCAAATGCCCGAGACATACAAAAAGCTTCAAGATTTGAATGTGTTCGGAAAGCTTAACTCACAGTTTCATAACTCGTTTGGGGTACAGGATGTCATTAAACTAGATCAAATTGAACAGCTAGATGATGCGGATAAGAAAGCTCAAATGAGTGAATTAATCACAGCCCTATCTACAAGAAGAGTGGATACTCAACCAGTTATTGCGAAGAAAGTAAAGAGGTTAACTATCTAATGGGAGCTCTTTCATTTTTAGCGAATCTAATCTCCTATAAACCCTATGAGATTTGTCAATTAGAAACAACATCAAGCATTGACCCTCACTCACTGCTAACTCACGATGGTTCAATGGTTACCCTACTAAAGTTGAACGGGGCTTACAGGTTCTACTCAAATAAGCAGGAGCTTGCCATACTTGACTTTATGGCAAGTAGAGCTCGACAAAATTTTACAGACAGTGGAAACAGAATAGATTTTGTTATCGATATTGATTCAAGTCGTTCTGAGAGCTTTGTGAACAAGTGTCTTAATACAGTGGACTCTGTATCAAAAACGATGGGCTACCAAAATGAGAAGTTAAACAAGACTGAAAAGAGCCTCATTTCTCAGCTAATTAAGCCAGAGATGACCTATATTGTATTGACTACGACACCCCAAACTCTTGATAGACCAAACATCAAAGAGGGTAATGAAAATAGAAAAAAATTGGCAGATGAATATGGTCACAGTTTAAGCAGTAGCTCTAAGACCCAGAATCACTGGGTAGAAACGATGCAGATTTACGACCAGCATCGTTCTTTTGTTACAGAAATGACTAATATTTTTTCTGAGTACGTTCTATTCGAAAAACTAGAGTCTCATCGTGCATTAAAGGAAATCAGAGATCTTCTATACCGAGACTTTGAAAACCAGGACCGTTGGAAACCATCCACACGACAAGAATCATCTCCTAAAATAATGAGCAATCATACCTACAAGGTTGATACTGATGAGATTGGGCATAGCTCCATACATTCGCAGATAGTAGAACAGCCTTTTGAGGATGCTAAAAGACCTGACTTTAAGTTTTTCAATGGTCACTGCTATACCACGCTTGAGCGTTACTTAGTCGGGGATGAGCCTATGTTAATGAGGAGTTTTATAAACCGAGTTAACAGAGATGTTCCTATGCGTATATCGTACACTCTGGTTTCTGGCTCCCAAAGTATACAAACCTCTAAAATGACTAAATCGAGTCTCACCACATTCGTTGCTAAAACTAACCCAATATCAAGTGAAATTCTGAAAGCCTGTAATAAGACAACAAAGTTCATTCAAGAAGGAGGGTGTGCAGTAGAGTGTTATATGTCGGTGACTGTTTGGGGTGATAACGAAACGGAAACTAATACACGTTTCAAAGCCGTACAAAGTGCACTTAGAGGTTGGGGAGGGGAAAGGCAACGTATGTGCTCATTTCCTATAGAGGGCCTTTTATCCTCTTTACCTGGCTATAGCTCAAGGCCTGTTGGGAGAGCGAGTAATGACAGTATTGAAACAGCCTTCTCGTCCGCTCCAATCATACGTCCTGCCTCGCCGTGGGACTCCGGCGTATTACTCTATATCACACCTGATGGCAAGCCATGGCCTATTGACTTTGATTCAACACAGTCACATCACTTGAATTTAGTTAGTGGATCTATGGGTTCTGGTAAGTCAGTTCAAGCTGGTGTATTAACCAGGGCAATGCATTTCTTAGCTGGAACGACATCGTTGCCTCTTATTGCGGGGGTCGACTATGGTGAGTCAATATTATTCACTGCCGAAACTGTTAGGGCAAACCTGAAGAAAGAGGATAGAGCTAAAGTAGGGGCAATCAGTCTTGCCAATGAAAAGACAAGCGCTTACAACATGCTTGAGCCACAATATGGTTACAATAAATTGGCTAAGCCGGAGAACAACACTGCGACTGCTTTTGTTACTAAGATAGTCAATGGTGGCTCGAAACAGCCAATCCACGTACAACTTGATAACTGTGTTTCAGCAATAATTGACAGTATGGTAGCAAAGGCTATTTCACAGCCTAGGAAAATTGACCCTTCGCAACCCGGCGTCGATAAAATACAGAAAGAGCTTGCTCACCATCTTGTACAAAAACATTTAAAGAGCGAGTCGTCGTACAGCTACCTAAACGCCCGTAATGCCCTATACAAAGCATCGAATGAAGAAGGTATATCTAACGCTCAACGACAATATTTCCTAAGATTGTCAAAAATAGCTCATAGGTATATTTGGCCGCTGATCTCTGACTTACCCAAAGAGGTAAAGTCGGCTGAACAGCAAAGCGCTATGGGTTCTTTCAAAGTTGGAGGAGAAAAACTACTGGACCTAATTGGTGCTTCAGTGCAGCTGATGACAGATCGATATAGCGCAATTTTAGGCTCATATCCGATGGTAGATTACTCTGACCTTTCAATGCTGTTTGTAAACGCTAAACCAGTTGTAGATTCCGCCCCAGCAGCGATGAAAAATGCATGGTTTATTCTTGCAAAAGGTCTAGCTCAAAGGCATTTCTGGGTACATGAAGATGATGTAAAAAATGATGCAGATCCTGTGTTTTATAAGCGTGCACTTCGAATTGCTCGAGCGAAAAAGCCTTTACCCAAGTATTACTTCCAAGACGAATACGAACAGGCTCAATGTCCTGAGTTAGATGAAAACTTTGATAAAGAAGTAAAAACAGCGCGTAAGTATCGTGAGATCATCACTTTATTGACACAGATGTACGAAGCTTTCCCTCCATCTATTCGCGACTTGGCTACTAATACCTTCATTTGCAACATCCCAGGTGTAGGTACAGAACGGGTGATTAAGGAACAGTTTAAGCTAACAGATGATGAGTTTGAATCTATAGAATCGTATGTCGGTAAAGCTGGAATTTTAAATGGCATGGGGCGCGGAATCTTGTACATAGGTAAGCTGAAGAAAATACAAGCGCCAATTATTCAACCTATCGTATCGGTGTTACCTCCTGGCTTAGTATGGTCATTAGCAAGTGATGCCGAAGATGTTCATGTCAGAAGAAAAGTAAAAGAGGCATTAGGTGACTCAGTACCTTATGATGAATTGAATATTGCATTAGGACAGGTTTTGTCGTTCCCAGATATGAAAGCACTCATCAAGAAGAAGGGTGAAGTCGATGATATGACTGACAAAGATGTTTACATTGATTGTATCAATAGGGTTAAAGAACATATTTTATTAAACGGAGTTGGTACGTGATAAAGAGATTTTTGGCATTTGTAACCGACTATTGTTTGATTAGCTTATTATTCGGTATTTTAGAGTTTTACGTCTTTGAACTAAATGCGTTGACTATCCAAAGCATAGGTTATTTCTATGTGTTCTTTTTCTTTACGATGATGGGCCAATACATACTTTTGAAGAGGACGTTAGGGGAAAAAATATTCAAACTTCAGGTGCAAGGAAAAGAAGGTGAGAACGTTGAGGTTTCTACTTATGTGTATCGTTTGTTCGGTACTCTAATTTGCTTAACGGTGCCGATTTTGTTCTTGATAGTTGTTTTCCCTAAACGTCGATCTCTGTCTGACCGGATGAGCTCGAGTAACGTCAAAACTCGTATAGTTTAAAGAATCTTTTCTGTGGCAATATCTATTGGCTCATCAGGGGATATTGTCATTGAGTGGTTAACACGCCATAGAGAAATGGGTGAGCGACTAAATCTATCTAAGTTATAAATCGAATCGTCAATTTGAACCATACTCCGGTAAATCACTTTTCCATGATTATTCTTCAGTTGCAAGATAAAGCTCGGCGTGGAGTAGTCCGAAGTGTTTCTTTGCATCTGAGTGGTTAGTATTTTCTGAATACTGTAACGTTTTGAGCCATTATCGATTTTAGATATTAGTGCGGTAAAAACCTTGCGTTCAAATGATGAAGTAATAGGTACCTGATTTGTCAATGAAACGATTGGTTGGATGTAAACGGTGTGTAGCTTAATTCTTTCTGAGTGCATTTGGCATAAGGTTGCTAAGACGAAATAAGGTCCTTCCACTTCTTTAAGTGCCGATTTGGCTAAAGGGCTCACCAAACGGGTAAACGACAGACACGTGTCATCAATTACTAAAGAATGTTCTTTTAACTCAATAGTATTGGTGATGAACATGCAAAATGCTTGTGGGCGTCCAGGGCCTTTCCACCCAGCCCCGGTTTTACGATAGAGTTTTGAAAAAGCGTATCTCAAACCTGTTGGTCCGATAAATATGTATTTATCAAGAGTACTACTTCCAAAGAGGATTTTATTGGCAGACCTCTTAAGTTTGAATAAGTGCTGTTCAGCCGACATAGATTTTCCGGAGAAATGCCAATTTGATAGTGTGTCGGTTAATAAATGATAATACAGCCTTTCTAACTTACTCTCTCCATGCCGTACACTGGGCGTTCGTGTTGAAGTTGACTTTGGATTAGTTGAATCAGTTCCAGTAGAAGGGAGCGCTCTGTGATAAATAAAGGTATTAAAATCTGATTCTTCGGACTCAGGCGAAATATCTCTATTTACCGCTTCTCTGCAACCTTTTATGTCTGAGTACAAGGGACAATTTTGCAGATGTTGGCCATGCTCATAATGATTCACCATGAATATGTAATCCCCCCTTTTACGTAGATACATTGTGGCTGGTGGTGATACACAGTGGCAATTGAGTACTGAATCAGAAAGACGGAGAATTTTTAATTTGGATTGGGCTTCTGGGCTTTTAATACGATTTTTAAGCAGCAAGGAAGGTTGTTCAAAAGTGTGATGTTCAGAGTCCAAATTTTTATCAGAACTAGATACAGTTATGTGCATGCGAACACCTATTAATAGAATGCAAAAATATACCACATTAGCTATGAGGCAATACCGCCTGTAAATCATTAAACGATGACAAATTAACTACAAAAGGCAAATATATAGTATGAGATATCTTCTAGTTACAGTTCATAATTATCCCAGGTTTTACAAAAGTGACGGTGAGATAGTTCACATTGATCTAAATTATGTGGATTCCAAAACTATTTCTTCATTAGATGAAAATGGAGATTTATTTCACGTTAAAGTATCTGGAAGTCCTCCGTGTGTTCGTGATATTTGGTTAATTGATTCGGTAGATGTGGCACTAGATACATTGGCTAGTTATGGGATCTATCCATTCAAGAATAAGGCCGCAGCAAGAGCGAATGCCAAAAGGCTTGGGCTTAGTGCATTCAAGTATATTGCTGTACCATAATAATCAATGGAAGTTTATGAAAACAATTTCTAAAGCTGTTCTTACAAGCATCTTATTGGTTTCTTTTGATGCTTATTCAACAGAGATATGGCGGGGTTTAATAGTCAAACCTGAGAATAGATGTTCTCCATACGATAAATCTCAACAATACAACTATTCTCAACGAGTAGAAGATCACATAGTAAGTAGTATGGGGGGATTGATATATGGCCCTTACACTGGCAGTTACTTTGAATCTGACCGATACACAGACATTGAGCATATAGTGTCAACAAGTGAAGCACATGATAGCGGAATGTGCTCACAATCCAGTGAAATGCGCATTCAATTTGCCAGTGATCTCCTGAATCTTACATTAGCTTCACCTACTGTAAACCGTTGTGGTGACAACGGTAAGTGTGGAAAGGACGCTGGAGAGTGGTTACCCCAAAAAAACAGATGCTGGTTTGCTAATAGAGTGGTCGAGGTAAAGTTGAAATACGCTCTAAGTGTAGACCGCAGAGAAGTGGAAACGTTAGATTCGGTACTAAGAAACTGCACAAGCACTGATATGATCGTATATGAACCTGCTGAGGAAAGTATAAAAACCACGAGAAACGTTTCAAAGTCCGCACCGTTACTTATGTATGACGAAGATAATAACGGTAGGATTACATGCAAGGAAGCTATCAGCAATGGTATTGCACCAGTAAGAAGATCACATCCTGCAT
The DNA here is from genome assembly GCF_033339195.1 of Vibrio sp. 811. NCBI lineage: Bacteria > Pseudomonadati > Pseudomonadota > Gammaproteobacteria > Vibrionales > Vibrionaceae > Vibrio > Vibrio sp. 811. Next base: position 226,292 of record NZ_JAWOUB010000007.1, on the reverse strand, counting down.
ACTCTTATATGAACGATAGAGATGGTGATGGGGTTGTATGTGAATAAATCGACTCTATCAATACGATAGGTGGACTTCCAAAAAGCGGGACTTCAGGTAGTAGAGATGACATTTTGCTTGATATGCTCATTAGCCCACCAGCGAATCGGTGGCTAAAACCTTTAAAAACTAACGAGGAACTGAGTATGGCAATCAAAACAAATATACTGGAGCTAAATGGACTAAATCCGGCTTATTTCACCAATACGGAATTACTCCCTCTCGACGATTATCTGACGGGTAGAGGAATTTATCTATTTCCACATATTGAGAAGAGATTTGGCAGTATTCCTTTAGAGCGCGTTGTTGGTCATAGCCAAGGCTATGATGCGATGAAGTGGGGGGACTGTTTAGGTGGGCGTCACTTAAAACGTATTGAGCGAGCCCTAATGGAACTCAAAGAAAATCCAAATTACTATTTAGATCATCATGTAAAACCAGGTATTTCTTTTACAAAAGTTGAGGATGCTTACTTCATTGAAGAGGGAAAACATAGGACCATAACTGCGCGGTTCCTCTATCACCACAACCAGGAAGTTTTTAGAAATACCTCCCCTCTTTCTAACGTAAACATTCACGAAAGGTTCATTGATCATGAGTATATGGGCTATGTATATGAGATCAACATGCTACAGAAAATATACCCGGAATTAGAGTTTGAAATGACTTATACCGACTCAAATAATGAGAGGTGCTTGGCAGTACACCCGACTAATTTTAATATGCCAAGTAGTTTCTTTACTCGGGGAGAAGTCGAAGAGTGCATAAAGCATTTAAAGAGTCCGAATCTATTAAACAAACTACGTTCACACAGACTGTACCAGCATATTGGAACTTCACATTGCTTAAAGCATATGTTCGGGAACATAAAGTAATTTGGTTGAGTTTTGCGTGACGTTGTCACTTGTGTCGTGGTCTAGTTGTATAGATGGTTTACTAAGCCTAGGCTAGGTTAAATGAAAACCATTTGTTAACTAGGTCATGACGTAAGATATTACAGTGTAATGGGAATTACTTCCTACCGAAGATGATGAATACTGTTCAAAAAAAACTTGTTTAACGAAGAAGGATAGCATGAACGATAATAAGCCGAGTAAAACTCAAACCTCATTTCTGAGACGTTTGTTAGTTGCATATCTAATTGATAGAGGTTTTAACACTGTCCCAGCAATAGTGGAAGCAACGAATATGCCTCGTAGAACCGCACAGGATACTATCAAAGCTATTCATGAATTGGAGATTAAAATTGAACACACTAAAGGTGGTGAGTTTAAGATAATAGATTGGGGTGCAGTAAATCGTGATTGGATAGAAATTAATCGACAGCACGTGTGTGATGTGCTAAATTATCCGAGTAAATTTGATGATTGAATTACCCCTTAAACGCGATACTTCAAAGAAGTCCCTTCACACTTTCTGATATTGAGTAATGCCATGATAGGTTTGAGGAATATACATGCCTTGTATTATTGATATTAACCACGATGTGAGTAAGAACAAAGAAAGCCAATGGGTCTCACTATGTGGTAAACACCTTTGGTTTAGTAATGACCCCCACAAAAGTATAGAAAATGCAAAACTAAGCGGAAAACCTATTTGCAAGACCTGTCGTAAGATTGCAGGAATTCCCATGTCTTCGAGAAGAAAACCCGAGGTCGAAGCTCCCTTTAAAATTTACACCGTTGGAGCTGGGGAAATCAAAGAGCGTATCGCAATCAAAGAAACCGATACCGGCTTTCGCACTCAAGGTGGTGATCTACAGTATAAAAACCAGAGACTTGATGCAGGACTTTGGAAAAATATTGGAGGAGATGCTTCAAAGTTAGTGACAACTAGGGAGCTTGAACAAGCGCGAAGCCTAGCTAAACATCAAATAACTATGCTTAAAGAGTATGTATCTAAACTACCGGAATTGATCACTAGTTTGGAGACCAAACTCAGTAAATACGAAGATTAAATATCAATTAATTATACGGATAATTAGCTTAGAACATGAAATCCAATTTCGAGACAAACACTGGTCTTAGGTTTATCTCAAAAGCTGAGACTGCATTTAAGATTCACATCCATACACCCGAAGATAAAATTCTTCATAGATCGGTTGGTTATATCCGTATTGGAGAGAAGAAAGGTTTAAAGAAAGCTATTAGGTTAAGGAACGAAATCGGCATAAAGTTGTGGGGGAAAAAGCTTTGGAAAAGAGTCTTGAATGAGCCTGAACTGTTTACCCGATTACCCCATAGTCTAGAGCCGAAACTAATAGAAAAGAACGCACCTATCAAATCAGACCCTCGAAGAAAAAAACTCCATTATTTGGCCAAGTGGTATGTATATGGTGATGACGGATCATTATCGACAAAGACTACAGTTGTGTCCGTGGAGAAGTATGGAAAGTTAGGGGCGTATAATAAAGCTAAACGTAAACTTACCGAAGTTTATAAAAATGAAATTGAAATATTATCTTACATGGATAGATTTAGTATTACTCTAGCTAAGTGAATGAGAAAATTATTAAAATGAATACGAAAAAATTTGTCGTTTCTACAGAGACAAGCATTGATACAGCCTATCGGCATTTCTGTAAAGCCAAAACAGATGATAGCTTAGACATCATGTTTGAAGGTGCTGAAAAGCAATTGGCAAATTTAGATTGTACTGGAGAGGAGCGCAATCGAGTCTTTCATAACATTTACATTGCATATGGACGTCGACAAGAAGACATCGATGGCGAAAGTACAAGTACAGAATATAAGGCACTGAGAACAGTTGATAAGAGCCTAGCTAATAACAAAAATCTAAGTACAGAAGAGCTACTGGGTGAGGCGCTAAGAGCAATGGAAAATAAGTAATGATCAAAATAGGATTCCCTGTACGCAGTTCATTACACAAATTGACGAAACTCTTTACTAAGCTGTTTAACCGATTGTTTGTATACCTTTCAGTTAGCAATTTACCACAAGTAATCTTCATGGGGGCGGCCATATTTGCTCTGTTTAGTGCGGTTTTAAGCTTAACCGAATCGATTAACTATGTTCTTGCTGGGATGGCTAACTATGGCTTCATCGAATTGCTGAGGATCTTAATCTACATTGCATTCGCTTTCTCTCTGATAATGAAAATGTGGAAAATTAGTATTACTAGCTTTATCTTGATCATTCTCTTCGGACTAGCTATATCAACTGGCTTATCCAACGGCTGGGGAAGTACATCAATACAGTTAGGCTATGCTCTATCTTCCGGGTTTAAAGGTCTGGCATTGATCCTACTTGGAGGAATTGCTGGTGGTGTTTCAAGATGTCTGTATTGGATCTACAATCGTTGGCCAAAATGATAGTAACCTTAGTGTTGATTTAGAGTAGCTATGAACATAACAAATTGTTCAAGAGTGATTCGGCACGTGTGGCATTTTGACTATGCGTTGGTTTAGGTGATGAAGGTGGTATGCGGCGGCATCAGTATTGCGTTGCTCAAACCTTAATAGGGCGTTTATGCTTAGGAGCAGAAGTTGAGATATTTGGAAGAGTTCGAATTGGCGATTGAGCGCTCAAGGTACCTTAAATTGTCTGATACACGCTTTAAGGCTTTAGATGCGAAATTTTGTAGTGATGAAAACCTTCAAAATTGCTTGGATTTTCTAAATTATCTATATAACCCACTAAAAGGCACCGATCTCGTAGGACAGTGTCTAAACATTCATTCTCAACTAATGAAAGCGGTAGAACATTTTTACGGAGCGCCACCAATATTCACTATTGGATCTATTACATTTGATGGAAATAAATATTTTGAGTTAACTGAGGATGATATCAAGTCATCAATTTTAGACTGTTCACCTACCAATATGGCCAATATTCACGCATGGTTGACGTTGCCTTCTATGGAGATACTAGATTTTACGTTTATTTCAGCTTACGAGAGTCAAGCTGGAGACAGTGGCTTTCCAAAAGTTGTCAGTCAGTTTGCTGAAAGTCTAAAACCGCACTTTCATTATCACCCAGTGTTGACAGGAGAAGAGAGTCTTTCAAAGTTAGGTTTATCGTCCAGTGGCTAGCACTTGTTCTGAGCTATTGCAATAGCTACCAGCTCGTCACCTCGCTTGCCAGCAGGGATAATAAGTATCAAATGCAACTGGCAGGTAGTTCGATTCCTGTCTAATAGTCACTTAAAGTCCTGGCAATCAGTTCCGACGTTTTATTTACCAGATTAGCTTTATTTTAACTCTACTGTGAGAGAGTAATAAAGTCTCATGCTAAAATAGCCGCGATCGCAATCGATACGCTGCCATTCCTAAATCGAAAATGCCCCGAAGTTTGCCAGACTCTGATTTGGGACACACTTCTTTTGTCATCATTTGACCTATTTTTCCTAATAACAGAATATTTAGTTTGATATAGACTGTTATAGCTTTGGCAGAAATGAGGAAGATATGAACACTAAGGAAATCGAAGAGCTTCAAAGGAATATGGATATTTTTTCAACGCCATTAGATGTTGAAAAGTACATAGATGAAGGGCTAATTAGCCGCTACAAGAATACCAAAACTCAGTTTGTAATCCATTGTTCTAAAGATGAGTTACCTGAAGAAGTCAGTGTACGGGCAAATAAAATAGAAGTCTTAACAAATAAAGATGGTTCCAACGCTCTAGTTTTGGGGCTTGACTTAAAAGTCAGAAAATAGTGCGTGTTGAAAACAGCTATTTTGTAGACAAAATGGGGTTTAAATGTGGTCTGATAAAGAGTCCTCACTAGACTTTTTAAATTTTAGTGAAACTGCCGAATCGATTAAGGATCTAATCACCGAAAAGGAATTGATGCCAATATCTGTTGGCGTTTTTGGGGATTGGGGGGCAGGAAAATCAACAATCTTAGAGCTAACCAAAAAATCAATATCTGAAGAGAAGCAAGACTACATTCAAGTCCATTTCGATGCATGGATGTATCAAGGCTATGACGATGCTAAAGCGGCTCTATTAGAGACAATTGCATCTACCTTGGTAAACCAAGCGAAAGACAACGCCAGCTTGAGCAAGAAGGCTAAAGAGTTTGCAGGACGTGTTGACATCATTAGATCTTTGGGATTATTGATGGATGGTGGTGCAGCTTTAGCTGGCGTTCCCACCATGGGTGGTTTTCAGAAGTTGATGGGGCTATTCAGTGGTGGAGAGGATCGCGAACTAGACTTTGGTGATGCCAAGGATGCAGTAGATGGTGCGAAGCAGATAGCTAAAGATAACAAAGAAATTTTAAAGCCTAAAAAGGCTTTTTCACCCCCAAAAGAAATTAAAGAGTTCCGCAATGCGTACTCAGACTTGTTGAGTGAATTTGATAAACCACTCATAGTCTATGTCGATAACTTGGACCGTTGCTCGCCATTTAATGCAATTTCGACGCTGGAAGCGATACGACTATTTTTGTTTTTACCAAATACAGCATTCGTGATTGCGGCAGACGAAGATATGATCCGCTTAGCTGTGCCGGAATATCACAAGGGAGCTTCGCAGCGCCACCAAACAGACTACCTAGATAAATTAATTCAAATCCCAGTACACGTTCCAAGACCTGGTACTCTAGAAATCAGAGCTTACCTGATGATGTTGACAGCTCAAGATCATGGCGTTACGAGTGACCAGCTTGAGGGGCTTAGGGAAAGCCTAGAGCAGTCTCTTCAGCTATCTTGGAAGCAGTCACCCATATCAGTCGATGAGCTTTTGGACGTTGATAAAGTTCAAGATGTTCAGGGTAAGGACGAACTCAGAAGTAAGTTCATCGTGGCCGAACAACTTGCTCCATTGCTCGCAGAGTCCTCCAATATAAATGGGAACCCTCGAATTGTTAAACGCCTCTTAAATCAGGTGAAAATGAGAAGAAAAACAGCACTCCGTCGTGGTATGCAGCTGGATGAGAAAACCATTACCAAATTGGTGATATTTGAGCGTTGTTTGGGGACTCAAGCAACAAACAAACTGTATCAGTTGATTGATACAGAGAGTGGTTCTCCAAAGATTCTGGCTCAATTGGAAGATCCAGAAGCTGAATTCGATGATATGGATTTACCAGAAGAGTGGAAGCTAGATTTAGCCTTTCTTGACAAGTGGTCGAAGCTACCACCGATGTTTGCAAATGTGAACCTGACCCCAGCGGCATACTTAAGTAGAGAGAGTATCCCCATGGGCCTAGTGAATGCAGTTATGTCCGGCGCTGCTCAAAAGCTTGTGAAGGATTTAATGAAACAAACGGAAAGACTAAGCCATACAAACCAAAATGCCATAGCAGCGACCCCAAGAGAAGACTATTTAGCTGTGATGGATGGACTAATTGAAAACTTCAGGACTGTAAGTGATTGGTCAAAAGCTCCCCCAGGCATATATGGCGCGAGACTACTAGCAGTTGAAGAGCCTAAATGTAAAAAGGCGCTACTAACTTACGTGAAGGGACTGCCAAAGCAAAGGTGGTTGAATGTAATTATCAAGGAATTAGAAAAGTAGGTATTAATGGGTACTTCAGCATCATCAACTGGCCCTAATAACCAGAGCCCACTCATTCCGTCATGGGCTGAACAAAGTCCGCCTGTAACAATTGAGCCAGCTCAAGATACTGGTGGCCCGGACGGGGAAAATCAAGGTGACAAGGAAATCGACAATGAAAAAGTTCAGCAGGAAATCGGCAAACCATCTGGTACTGCCAATCCTGCAAACCGTTTTGCAGGAGCTAGAAGAGAATTCGGGAATTATGCCAAGGCCGGAGGTTCAAGCTCTGATCTAAGGCGAGCACTAAAGAGTTATTCTAAAAAAGGCTCTGGTGGTGGAAAAACCACAAGCCGAAGGTTGGCTAGTGGGATAACGGCTGGTACTGGTTTACTTGGAGTAATGCGTGGAGACACTGTTACTGTCAACAACCAAAGCCTTTCCTTAAATGACTTGAAAGGCCTATCCACTGACCAAGCTATTGATAGAATTGCTTCACATTTGGCTCCTGATAATGCTGACTCAGACTCTGTGAGAATTGCCTTAGATTACGCGCTGGAAGAAGCGCTACCAGATACAGAAGATTTCGATCCAAATAGTTTTACTGAAGAAGTAATCCAACAAGCCATCGGCTGCTATTTAACTGACTTGATTTTCCAAGATGTGGTTGAAGGCATGGGCAGGGCTTGGTTCCACGTAGAACCTGCTAGCAAGCACCATAGCATGGAAGTTGAGCTAAGGGAGCTTATCAAGGTAATAGCTCAGGAGCAGCTAGACAAGGTCACTAATGGCAACCCTAGCAATATCACCAGAAATAACATTACCAAGATTCAAGCTGATACCATCGCAATGACCGTTGAAGAATGGGAGAGTTTCGATGACTAAGTTTTACTTCAATGATAATCCAAACCAACTACCTGAATATTCAGAGTCATGCCACCCTGTACAACTATTCCACACTCACGAATATGATCAAAAAAAACACAGCTTAGCTTCCAGAGGGCTACTGCAAACAGTAAGAGACTTGGGAGTTGCTGTTGAGCCTAAGGCAATCGATTTAATTACAATTGCTTCCGCTGTTACCGCAGCAGATACTTTTGAGTTAAGAGAGAAGGCTGAGAATGCTTGGTCAAGGCAAATGCACCTTCACATCCCTGTAAGTGAACCGAATATATGGAATGCAGAAAGCGCTGAGTTGAGTTCAATTTTGAACTTTCTTACTGGCGATCAATGGATGTTCACTTTTGAGCAGACATCAATGGAACTGCCTAAACCTAAGATAAGTAAGCAGGCTAAATATAAAGCCAAAACTCTTCTAGGAAAAAATGCTGTTTGCCTATTTTCTGGCGGTCTTGATAGTGCAGTGGGTGCTATTGATATCCTTAATGGAGAGTCAGAATATAAGCCTCTCTTAGTAAGTCACGCCTATCGTGGAGATGGTGCAAAACAGGAAGAAATTAAGACTTTGTTGTCTTCTCCATTTGCTGAGCTCTCCTATTCAATTTCTCCTCATATAATTAAAACATATGAAGGCAGAACGGACATAAGTATGCGTGGGAGAAGCTTTAACTTCTTGGCGATGGCCGTATTGGGCATTTCCGCACTGAGAAGTGCTAACTGTGATGCCAGTATTAAAACCATTATCGTTCCTGAGAATGGCTATATCTCAATCAATCCACCACTAACTAGAAGGCGAATAGGTAGTCACAGTACGAGAACCACACACCCCAACTTCTTGCAGAGGTTGGAAGAATTGCTGACACGCATAGGTTTTGACGTCAAATTCGTAAACCCTTATCAGTTTAAAACAAAGGGGGAGATGTTGGCTGAGTGCGTTGACCAAAACGCTATTAAAAAAGCCGTACCGCTAAGCGTTTCATGCAGCCACTGGCACAGAGAACACATACAATGTGGGCACTGCTTGCCCTGTCTAATTAGAAGAGCATCTGTTCATCATGCTGGCTTTGATGATGACGCACCATATAAAACAAAGCGATTGAAAACGCTAATTAAAGAGAAGGATACAAGAGACGACCTGCAAGCAGTTCAAACAGCCATTATCCGGTTGAAGCAAACCAATAATTACAAATCTTGGCTACGTAAATCTGGTCCAATCCCACTAGATAAGTCTATACGTAATGCCTTGGAATCAACGCTTAAGCGTGGTTTGATGGAAGTTGAAGTGTTTATACAGGCTAACAAAACATCATGATGGATATGCATTGCCATGTTGATCTATACCCCGAACATCAGAAGGTATTGGATGACATTGAACGCTCAAACTATTACGTATTATCTGTAACAACAGTGCCTTCAGCCTTCGAAGGCACTGTTAATCTCACAAAAGGGCTTAAGCATTGCAAAACCGCTTTGGGATTGCACCCTCAGCTAGCTCATTTAAGGAAAAATGAACTACCAATTTTCGATCGACTTATAGAGAAAACTAAATATATAGGTGAGATTGGACTAGATGGATCAAAAGGCTGGAGAGAGCATTTTGATGACCAATTATTGGTTTTTAATCACATTCTGAAAAAATGTGAGTCATTCAATGATAAAGTTCTAACAATACATAGCCTGAATGCAGTAGACGAAACCTTAATGTGTCTGAAAAAACACCCGAAAGCAGGCATCCCTGTTCTCCACTGGTTTTTGGGGACAAAAAAACAGTTATTAGAAGCTGTCGATATAGGTTGTTATTTTTCAGTTGGACCAGCAATGCTTTTCTCAGCACGTGGAAAGCGACTTATATCTTGGTTACCTAAAGATAAAATTCTTCTAGAAACAGATGGACCTTTTGCGAAAGTTTCGGGAAAAATACTGTTCCCCTCAGATGTTGATACCGTAATTCAGTATCTTTCTAAAGAATGGGAAGTGTCTCAATCAGATACAGTTAGACAGTTGAAGAATAATTTACGTCAATTAGTTGCTAAATGAATACATCTTTGTAGAGATGTTGTGCAATTGGGACCTATAAATGTAGATCTTGAGCTAGCCACCTTGTTGGGGTTTTGCGCCCATCCCCCCGAAAATGACCTTAGGGTCAAAATATAACCAAATTCCGATATGATGACCGAAAAATAAGAATCACTGGGGTCAATCATGAAGCAGTCAAACAATAAGCGCATCAAAATACTCAATAAGTCCGAAATCGCAGAGCTGTATTCCCTACCGACGTTTAGTCATGCTGAGCGAGAGGAGTATTTCTCGCTTGATGATGAGACTCAGAAACTTGTCGACGAATGCCGCCGTATCGACACCAAGTGCTATTTCATATTGCTGCTGGGTTACTTCAGAAGCAAGCCGATTATTCCAAACTTTGATTTTAACGCTGTTAAGGCAGATCTAGATTTCATCATATCGAAATACTTTAAGGGTAAAAGTATTAAAGCTAAGGATCTTTCTGCCTCAACCAAGACAAAACTAGTCAGTCGTTTGCTTAACTACACAGGTTACCAGTACTATCGCCGTAAAACGCACAAACTTGAAATACTAGAACGACTCCGGGATGTCGTTACGATCAGCGTCGATCCACGGTATGTATTTGATGAATGCATCGCATTCTTTAATCAAAACCAAATTGCACTTGCCGGGTATACGACACTCCAGGATCATGTATCTGAAGTGCTCATTTCTGAAAGAGCTCGAATCAAAAAAGTTCTTGAAAAAAGCATGACACCTAAAACAAGAAAATCACTACTAAAGCTTTTGGGTTCGGATGAGACGTTCACCGACCTATCCAGGCTAAAACAAATGGCGAAGGATTTCTCGTCGAGCCAAATCAATAGAGAACTTACTACTCATCAGGCAATAAAAGAGCTTTATCCAGAGCTCAAACAGATTATTGCCGAATTATCACTTTCCCCGAAAAACCTTGAATACTATGCCTCGCTTGTAAAGCATAAATCGGTTTATAAGCTTCGACGCCACTCTGATGACCAGTCACTGCTTTATCTGTGCTGTTATCTGTATTTCAGGTATCGTGAAACGAATGACAACCTAGTATCGGCATTTTTGTATCTAGTCCGGAAAATCACCGAATCTGGCAAAATATTCGCGAAACAAAAAGTCGCTGAAGATGTCGATGTTGTAAAAGACAGCCTCAAAGTTGCCGGAAATATCCTGAGCTTTTTTGTAGATCCAGATATCAGTGACAGCAGAACGTTCGGAGATGTTCGGAAGCGTGCGTTCAAACTCTTGCCGAAGAAGAATCTGAAACTTCTCAGCGCCCATTTAGATGATACTGATTTTGATACGGCCCAATATGAATGGGAGTATATAAGTCGGCAAACAAATAAAATTAAAAGGTTGCTGCGGTCGATTTTCCAAGCCGTTGATGTCGAATTCGGAGCAATCAAACCCGAATTGATTGAACAGTTCGCATCTTCGATCTCGGAGATAGCCGAAAATGGATCTATTTCAACCATTAATAAAAAACTGATCCGGAAATCTGAGCGCCAACACGTCTATGACGTTGATGAAACGAAAAGAACTCTCCGTTTTGAGTTTTACCTTTATCGAAAGGCCGCCCAGTTATTCGAATCTAACCAAATTTATATTGTAGAAAGCGAGCGGAATCGTAGTCTCGAGAGTGATCTCATTGCCACAGAAGAATGGAATGAGAAGAAGGAGCAGATCATCGAGAAATCTGGCCTTACCCACCCTCTAAAACATGTCGATACGATGCTTGCTAAAAAGCTAAGTGACTTAGAAGAGAAGCTAGCGTCCGTCAGCGACCATATCTTTAGCGGTGACAACCAATATGTCGAATTTAGCCAAGATCGTCATGAATTAAAGTGGTCAATACCAAATCGACGCTGGAAAGAGTCAGTCGATAATCCTATCTATAGCCAAATAAAGCACATGGGCATTGTTGATTTGCTTAAATTTGTACAGCAGAAGACCGGCTTTCTGGATGCTTTCTCTCACATATCGGCGAACCATGATGTTTTGTCGATCAATCATGATGATCTGATTGCTTGTGTTCTGGCGAATGGCACCAACTATGGCCTGTACAAGATGGCTAATATTTCTGACCGTTCGGTAGGCAAACTTCGAAGTGTAGAAGAAAGCTACGTCAGAATGGATACGCTAAATGAGTCGAATGACCTGGTATCCAATGCGATTGCAGCACTGCCTATTTTTGTTCATTATCACTTTGACGATAACAAGTTGTACTCCAGTATCGACGGCCAAAAGTTTGAGTGTCGAATCAATACCTTTAAAGCGCGTTACTCGTCCAAAGACTTCTTTAAAGGAAAAGGCGTATCATCGCTGACGCTCGTCTCCAACCACGTTCCGGTCAATACCAAAATTATTGGCGCGAACGAATACGAAGGGCATTTTGCCTTTGACCTTCTCTACAATAATACGTCAGACATACAGCCATTTACTTTATCCACGGATAATCACGGCACGAATAACGTCAACTTTGCGATATTGGATCTATTTGGTTACCGCTTTGCACCCCGGTATGCAAAAGTCAAAAACACCTTCTTCAAATTGTTTGAAGTTACAGAGGAAGATGGTTGCTCGATTCGCTTGAAGAAAGACATAAATTGCAAGCTGATCCAAGAGGAGTGGGATGAGATACAGCACATAATCTGCTCACTGAGCCGTAAAACAACGACGCAAAGCACTGTAATTCGTAAGCTCAGTAACGGTCAAAGTAAAACACTCCGAGCTCTCCAAGAATATGATCGGCTGATAAAATGCCTTTACCTCCTGGATTATGTTGATAATGCAACACTACGGCGATATGTCCAGCAAGCATTGAATCGTGGCGAAGCCTACCACCAGTTGAAAAGAGCCATTGCCTCCGTTAATGGGAATCGATTTAGAGGCGGAAACGATTACCAGGTTTCACAGTGGAATGATTGCTCCCGGTTAATCTCAAACTGCATTATTTACTATAACTCCGCGCTACTATCTGCCTACCTTAAAATAAATGAAGATCGGGGAAGAGATGATATAGCAGATTACATTGTCAATTTATCACCCGTTGCCTGGCAACACATTAATTTGAATGGTGAATATTCCTTTGACCAAGGTAGAACCGAAATCGATCTAGACGGCTTACTGAGTGATATTGAACCATTCTCAGGATCTCACGAGCTGATTGCAGCCTAGATGTTTGAGTCTTTGATTTTGCCTGGCCGTATATTTATGATGCTGAAGTATCAGGAATCTGAGTCAACGGTGTTTTCAAAGATTGTTGCTTGTAGGTAATCAAGTCAGGAAAAAGAGGAAAGCGGACATTTGTCGTTATTCACTTAATAGACATAACCGATAAAAAACAGAGGAGAGGATCTCTTCTGCGAACTTCATAAAGCAAATCCTTAGCAACTCAAGAAAATAGGCTACTTCATACTTCTAAGCAGAAGCCATAAATAAGTGAAAGTAAAAATTAGCTTGCTAACAAAGAATCAATCAGCTTTATCCAATCATCCAAGCTAGATTTGTGATCAACAGGTACATTGTTCCCATTGTTAACGAAGAATGTTGGTGTAGCCCAGACACTTTTTGTAGCGGCATAGCGAATTGGGGTTCTAGCATTAACGTAGATATCATTGTCGCCCATTCTCTTCAGAAAGGCTTCCCGATCTATATTTGAATGCGCTTGCGCTAAGTCAGCTACAAATTGACGCAAGTCTTCATGCGTTTTGTGTAGAAACGGCGCGTTATAAAACTGATCCTGGCGCTCGTATACAAACGTGGCGAAATCGTAAAACCTGCTAGCATCACCTTCAGCAAGGGCGAATAAACCTAAACTGATATCCCAGGCTTGTCGATGATTACTCAAGGTAATCATGTGTACCTTTAAGCTGACCGGATCATCCTGATAGTATTTCATTACGGCCATTAGTGTTGGCCAAGCAGCACGAGAGTGTGGGCACTGTATGTCGATAAAGGCATCAAGTGTGACAAGAGCAGCTGGGTCGCCTAGTAGAAAACCACTTGGGCGATGAGGAATAGGGATGGCCATATTTGTTTATCTCCTGAAGAGTTTAAAGTGCTTTTTCTAATTCGCGTTTAGTTTTGTGTTTACTACTAGGTGACTGTGTAAGGTTTTATGGACTGGGCATTTATCTGCAATCTCAAGCAGACTTTCCCGCTGCTCATCATTTAACTCACCTTCCAATGTGATTTCACGATTGAGGTGATCAATTTGCTGAGGGGCTTCATCACAGTGTTCACAATCCTTGCTGTAACTACGCTCATGATGCAAGTTAATGCCGATATTGCTTAGCGGCCATTTCTTTCTATCAGCGTACATACGGATCGTCATGGAGGTACAAGTGCCTAATGCGGCGAGCAAGTGTTCGTATGGATCGGGGCCTGCATTTATTCCACCCACCGCGACAGGCTCATCGGCTAGCCAGTGATGACTATTGCTATAAACGTTCTGCGCGAATTTATGGTCCTTTTCTTCGACGTAGACATGGCCTTTGGCTACCGTTTGCCCGGATTTCTCTACGATTGAGGGTTCGATATATCGGCTTGCCCAAGCTGCAATCGTTGTAGCAATGTATTCGGCATCATCCTTGTTGGAAACAAGGTGGTCAGCATTATCCAGGCTTACAAAGCTCTTTGGATGCTTGGCATCTTTATAAATTTTTTCGGCCTCGGCGATTTTTACTGTGCTGTCCATCGGCGAGTGCATGACCAATAATGCTTTTCGTAAGTTTCCAATCTCGGATTCGATTTGTTTAAGGTCTTCAACAAACTGTTTCTTAATAACAAACTTTCGAAAACCCAATGTGACTTCAGCTTTGCCTTCTTGATTGATCGTGTCTAGATTGGCCGCAAAGTTATGTACAACATGCTGCGCCTCGTGAGGTGCTCCAATGGTTGCAACGGCTTTCACTTCGGGTAAGCGGTGAGCTACTGACAGTACGGCAGCCCCTCCCAAACTATGGCCGATCAATAAACTCGGTGCCTGATAATTCTCTCTTAGAAAATCTGCGGCTGCTTTTAAGTCATCCACATTGGAGGAGTAATTGGTGTTAGAGAAGTCCCCATCGCTATTTCCTAAGCCCGTAAAGTCGAACCTTAATACCGCGATACCTTTTGCGGTCAAGGCTCTAGCAATTCTAGAAGCAGCTGCAATATCTTTCCCACAGGTAAAGCAGTGTGCAAATAAGGCGTAGCTGGAAACTCTCTGGTCGGGCGATTCCAACATTCCTCTAAGGGTAATGCCATTGCTGACAAATTCGACTTTATTCTTCATAGCTTATACCTCGTAGCTTATACCTTAAGCCTCTGCTTCTTGATGGGTTTGAACAGCGTTGACTTAAACCGAGTAACTAAGGTCTCTTAAGGTGACAAATTCTTCGGCCATTGTCGGGTGAATACCAATCGTGCCGTCGAATTGATCTTTAGTGAGCCCTGCTTTGACTGCTACGGCAAAGCCTTGAATCGCTTCACCAGCGTCAGGGCCAACCATGTGCATACCGACGACTTTTTGAGTGCCCTTCTCAACCAGCATACGCATCAATACTCGCTCTTCACTTCCTGATAAGGTGTGCTTAAGGTGTTTGAATTCTGACTGGTATACCTCTACCGGCACACCTTTGGCCTTAAGCGCGTCTTCAGATAGCCCCACTGTTCCAATATTCGGTTGGCAAAAGATTGCGGTGGGAATATTGTCATAACTGATGCTTTTGCTGCCATCACCATATTGCTGGCTTACGAACACCATCGCCTGAGCTGTTGCGACGGGCGTCAATTCCGGCGTGCCAATCACATCACCCAAGGCATAAATCGATGGGACGGATGTTTGGAATTGGTCATTGACTTCAATCGTTGCATTATTACGAGTCGTTAGACCGACTTGTTCTATGCCTAAATCGCTCGTCAAAGACTTTCTGCCTGTTGCATACATCACCTGGCCAGCACTTAAAATCTCGCCATTATCCAGTTGGCAAACAAGGGTGTTATCCGATTGTTTTTCAATCTGGGTAATGTTGGTCGAATAATGGATATTCACGCCTTTTTTCTGCATTTCATTGGCTGCAAATTGTGCAGTAGGCTGGTCGAAGTTCTTAAGTAGTTTATCGCCGCGATAAACCAAATGAGTCTCGACACCCAATCCATTCATAATGCCGGCAAATTCAACCGCAATATAACCACCACCGACAATCACAATTTTTTCAGGAAGCTCTGGTAAATAGAAAACCTGATCCGAGCTAATCACATGTTCCGAACCTGGAAACGCTGGTACGCTTGGTGTTGCGCCAACTGTTACAAGAATCTTCTCAGCTGTGATGGTCTTACCATCAACTTCAACGCTATTGGGGGAAGTCAGTCGAGCGCGTCCCCAAACGATATTGACGCCTGCATTTTCTAAGAGTTTTTTGTAAATGCCGTTAAGGCGCTCAATCTCTTTGTTCTTGTTTTCTAGCAGCGCCGGCCAGTTGAAACGGCTTTCACCGACTTCCCAGCCAAATCCCGAAGCACCTTCAAACTCCTCTGAGCAATGTGAAGCGTAAACAAATAGCTTTTTAGGAACACAACCTACGTTGACGCATGTGCCCCCTAGGTATTTTTCTTCTGCAATAGCGACTCTCGCGCCAGTTGCGGCAGACATTCTTGCTGCACGTACGCCACCGGAGCCAGCTCCTATTACAAACAAATCATAATCATATTGCTCAGTCATAGTGTTCTCGCAGTACCTGTTCTGTTAATTGGTTAAATAGTAATAGTCTTAAGGTTAGTAAAAAAAGGCACTGTCGTTAGTGCCTTTTAGCTTAAAACTTGTTGACCTATTTGCTTGAGCTAAGAGCTTTTCCTAATAAAGATATTGCTGCTGCGAGTAGTACAATATCTTTCAAAAGGAACTGGCCAGGTACAACATTCAATGCTGGAAAACCACCCAAGCTTGCTTCCCAAACGGGTGCTGTCAGCAAGAAACTTGATGTCACAGCAAAGGTCGCAATGGCTGCTAGGCTACCCACGACAGCAATGTGTCGATGCAAAGGTGCTAGTAGAATCGCTGCCGCAGTCGCTATTTCAACAGTGCCGATAAGATTTGAAGCCCCTTGTAGGCTAAATACATTATAAAGCCATGATGTTAGAGGACTTGAAGCAACAAGGCCTTGAATTGCACCCGCTTCATAGGCCGAGAATTTCATTGCTCCAATCCAGGCCAGTACTACGACCACTGAGTAACGTAAGGCTTGGTCGCCTATACGTGTAATTGTGACGTCCAAGGGACGAGTGTTTTGAGTCAAAGCGGTGTCTGTGAGTTGTCTTGCTGTTGAAGTTGTCATGATGTTTTTCCTTCTACTTTGATTTAAATTTTGTTTTGAGTTCGTGTCATTTTGGGTAGCGCTATACTACCGCTGCATTTACCTCAAGAATCTTTTCCAGCTCTCCGTTTCGAAGCGCTGCCTGTAGATCATCGTTGCCACCAATGTGGTGATCGTCGATAAAGATCTGTGGAACCGTATGACGGTTACTACGTTCGCGCATTTCCTTGCCATGCTTTCTGCTGAAGGTAATGTCGATTTCTTCAAACTTCAGCCCCAGTTTTTTAAGCGTTGCCTTAGTCATCTTGCAGTAAGGGCAGTAGCCTTTGCTGTATACGGTTACTTTCGCAGTCTGTTTTGTCGCCATCGCTATGCTCCTTCTGTTTCACTTTTTGTGTTTCGTTTGTCTTGCGTTGATGTGATCATTATGGGCTTTCAATAAAAACTAACAATGTGCAAAAGTCTTTAAATATTGCACTGATCGTCTATTATTATTTTAGTGTATAGCCTGAATCAGTGACTTCGCTCGCCAATATACTCGTCAAGCCCACCTCTGCGCCAACAAGAGGCGATAACTGGGTGAGATTCTGACTTTGAGGTCTGGAAGCAAAGAGCGGGAGCAACCGATGGCCCGAGATTGGTTGATAAATAACCAGCATGCAGTGTTTAGGCAATAGCGGGCTGTCCCGGCAGAGGATTCCGGGAGGATTGCTTTTTGCCAGTGGTTGAGTTGGCCTATCCGGCGGAAGCAAGGCCCCGATAAAGATCGAGGTAAACCGCAAAGCCTGGGCAGTGCCGGCCAAATCGCAGGATCCACTGCCGGCCACTGTGCACCAGGCGGCAGGCCATGGTCATGATTTCCTGCATCACGGTTCTCAGGCGGCGACGCTTGGCCGGGTGGCGAACCGGTGCATCCGGGCCGGTCAGTCGCAGACCCATCCAGCGCAACACGTTGTAACCCATCGTCGCGAAGGCCATGACCAGGTTGTTGGTGTCGAATTTCCCGGACGGAAGTCGTTCCAGGTCCAGGTCGGTCTTGAACTCGCTGTGGAACTGCTCACTGGTGGCGTGATCGCTGTACAGCGCCATGATGTGTTGCTCGTCGGCTACTTCGGCCGGCAACGAGGTCACCCAGCCTTCGAGGCTGACTTCCGGTTCGAGATACAGCTGGCCTTCGGCATCGCTGGTACGAACGGTGACCTTCACGATGCGACGCAGACCGGGCTCGTCCGGAATCGCTTCCGACAGAACCGCTTCCATTTTGCCGTCGCGCTCCAGTGACCAGGCTTTCCGGGCCTGGGCCTTGTCCGCCCAGACGAGCGGATCCTCTTTACGAGGGTTCCACTTGATCAGGAAGTCGACCTGGTCCTGCTCGCGCAGGAAATCGCTATTGGCACGGGCATCGTGTGCGCTGTCCAGGCGCAACAAAATGGGCTTATCCGTCAGTGATCGAGCCCGGGGTAACACTCGTTTGAGGGTGTCGAGAAATCCCTTGTTGGCGTGCTGGCTGCCAGGGCGCAGCTCGCAACCCAGGCACCAGCCTTCCTGCCCCAGGTAGGCGGCCATCGGCGCATAGCCGTCATAACCCTTGTAGGTGTAGCTGACACCCTCTTTGCGGGTCTGGCTGTTGTCCATGGGAAAGACATCCATATCCAGCGCAACGTGGCCCATCGCCAGAGGTGACACCGGAGCTTCGACGGACTGAAGAAACTCGACGCTGGCATCGTCCAGCAGGGGTGTCAGGCCTTGAGCGTCTTCATCAAATCGCTGGCGCAACCGGGCCGACGATGGCGATTGCTTGATGCCCAGGGCAGACTTGAAAAATGGGTCCGTTCGAACCGGCTCGGCCGCCTCGAAGTCACTCTTGCCCAGCGTGATCAGGCCAAGATAGGTCCGGATCAGTTCAATGTTCGGAATACCGTGCCGCTTGACGACGGTGCGGGCGGTTTTGGTGAGCGATGTATGCCGGTTCAGGCAATGACCGACCAAGGCCAGCCCGCCATTGGGTGTATAGACTTCGGTTCGGGATTGCTGGAGAGTGAAGGTACGCATGAGCCGAAAGCACTAACTGGGTGAATGGGTGTCAGATGCTATTATATCGCTCTAAGCCTTGTTATTGCAGGCTTTGGGCGTGAGTTCAGCTCGTTGAAGTCACGGATTCAGGTATAGGTTAATGGTGATAGGAAGGTATGAATGGAAATTCTCAGTGATATTCTTAAATCATTACGCGTCAGCGGTAGTGTCTACTTTTGTAGCCAAGTGGAGGCACCTTGGACTAAGGAATTTAAAGAGACCGAGACGGCTGGCTTTCATATGGTTCGACGTGGGTATTGCTGGGCGATTATTGGTGACAAAGTAGAGCAGCTTGGTCCTGGTGACTTGATATTTTTAGGGCCTGGACTCGATCATATATTAACGAGCGAGTCGCCCTACGGTGACATATCTACTGCAGGTGAGAATACTCTTTTGCTATGTGGATATTGCAGTTTTGAGGACGAGACATTAACGCCACTCAAAACAATCTTCCCTCAAACGACCATTGTTAGAGAGGAGGAGCTGCATCAACACCCTTGGTTAAAAAGCACCTTTGACCAACTTAGTGCAGAATATATGGCACAGAATCCGGGCACGGAGATTATCGTCAACAAACTAACTGAAGTTGTACTGGTTGAGCTGATAAGAATTAATTTTGGTCGCCAAGAACAAAACTCTTTCCTAATGGCACTGAATGACAAGCGTATATCCAAAGCACTAAAACTCATGCATGAATCACCGAGTGAGCCTTGGACTATCGAGGATCTAGCAAGCCAGATTGGTATGTCTAGAGCCGCCTTTGCAAAACAATTCAGAGATCTGGTCGGCCAAACGGTTTTTACTTATTTATCGCAGTTGAGAATTCAACGAGCGAAGGAAATGCTCAAGAATACGAGCCTGATGGTCGATGATATCGCGCTAAGTATCGGGTATGAATCAGAGCGAGCATTTACTAAAACGTTTGGAAAATACGTCGGTATGACGCCGAAACAGTACCGTAAGCAATAGCCGTTTCTAGTGAGGAAAAACTGATGATTTCATGTAACGACTATGACTATATTGAAATAGCCTGTACCTATCAATATCCGATTATATTGACACTCAAATCTGGTGAGATAATTCATTGCAGCGCGAAAGATACCTCACTGAATAACGAGAGGGAAGAGTGCATAAAAGTCGAGGTAGGTGATGCCGAGCGTTTAGTGGTACTGGATGAAGTCAAGATAATGGAAGCGAAAGTCGATAATCCTCATTTCCAATCGGTTCGGTTTAATTGAGATTTAGGTCTTCTGAAAATTGCGTTTGAGAATAATAAGCAAAGCCATACCTAAGAGCATTGAAACGTAACTGGGCACCGCTTGAAGGGACAAAGTGGGAATACTATTTAGCAATACTACGTCATTGCCTCCGGGAACAAACACCGCGCCAACGCCCATCAGAAAACCACCGAATAGGTAATTAGCTTTTACTTCAAAATCTAAGTTAAAGGTATGACTTGTTTTCGCAGAAATAAGGATGCCCAAGAGCATGGCGACGAATAAAAACACACTTAGTTTGTAGTAGATACCAAGGCTCATGCCTTCTTGATCGAACATTAGGTAGAGTAGGCCCATGATAATAAGGTTGGAATAGACCCATATACCAACGAGCACAACCAATATGCCGTTGCAAATGCCTAGAATTGCGGCTGATAAACTCTTGTCATAATGCTCACTCTTAAAACGCCTCTTCCATGTGCTGGCGGAAGCTCCTTTACACAAGGAATAAAATTCATAGATTCCCCAAGCCACGAATAACACGGCAAAGATCCATAGTTGAAGTATTGAAAAACCATCAAAGGGTTTTATTTTCACAGCTTGAAGATTGGGCTGAAATGAAGAGGCATAGCCAGCAGCAACGACGCCTAGGGAAAAACCTAAAAACGAAAAGATCAAAGCAAAACGACCACGGCAAAATTGGATCAGCGTGTTCATGGAGCAGCCTCCATTGATTACCGCCCCCATACCAAAAATGATTCCACCTATCATTGCTTCTGGTCGGAAGGCATAGTTCTCGTTACGGGCAGGTGAGATAAAACCGAACAACTCAAATAAAACCGTTACGCCAAACACCCAAATAACGATTTTCACGAAGCTCTTAAAGATCTCATAACGCTTCTGAATGATCAGCTCTTCAACAGCCATCACTGAACACATCGACGTTCGGTTACCGATAAAGCCAACAAAGAACGATAGTAGCGTAACCGTCCGGTGATTCCACCTTGAGCCAAATCGCCTGCCGACCAAAAGGCTCGAAGCTTACCACCCGGTCGATTCCGGTCAGATCCAGAAACGCCTCGTCGATGGAGTAGACATCCACTCTCGATGCCAGAGCTTCCAGGGTCGTCATCACCCGCCGGCTTATATCGCCATTTGTGTGGAATAGAGAATCAATTGGAACGGGGGCTTTGCTCGCCCCCCCTTGAACTTCTCATACCCAACCTGTTTGGCTATAGCTACTGAGGAGATCGCGGTGGCCCACCAAATCTTCCGGTCATCCTGTTCAATTACACCGCTAGCCGTACCCAGGAGGTGCCGCAGCGCCTCCTGGAGGCAGAAAGGCGTCGAGCGTATAGGTTGCTGGGCATGCGCGGCGCAAGTTCATCAGAAAACTCAATCCAAGGGCAAGATCGGCCGAGCGGAGATGGCACTGACTCTTATCAACAAGCTCTACGGCATCGAGCGCGACATGGAAGAGGCGGGCGATGCCCAGCGATACCAGACGCGCCAGTCGCAAAGCCAGGCTTTCCTGGAGCAACTGAAAGCTAGGCTGGACAAAACCCCTCCCCAGGTCACGTCGTCAAAGTGCCTTGGGCAAGCAATCAATTGCCTTGCGAGCAACTGGTTAAAGCTGATCCGCTACATCGAAAGGGGGACACCTGCCCATCGACAACAACCCTGCCGAGCGGGCGAGCCACCTTCTCATGTACATATGACCAAAGCGTCGCCCGTCTCCTCCCGTTATGTCATGCCTACCCACGACGGAGTATTGACGGTCTCTGTGCGCCAGAGCATAGTTTTCCCGAAGGGCGCTTAGGTACATATCTTCATGTGCTGTCCAGGCGCAGTTGCGTTTAGAGTACGTGTCCAATCAGTTTTAAATGGGTGTGAACATGAGAGCAGAAACTGAATCGCGGATTTTTTCGGTGGATGAATATGTTCGTCCGTCTAACGGCGAACCGATTCGTTCGGTTGTTCTGGAAACCAATGACTCTGTCGTCGTTGTTTGGCACGCCCACCCTGGGCAGGAAATAGCTTCCCATGTACATCCTCACGGCCAAGATACTTGGACGGTTATCTCAGGTGAAGCCGAATATCATCAAGGTAACGGCATAGTCACTCATCTTAAAGCTGGAGATATTGCGATCGCAAAACCTGGGCAGGTACATGGTGCAATGAACTCTGGCCCCGAACCTTTTATATTTGTTTCAGTGGTTGCGCCGGGCAATGCCGGTTTTGCGTTGGCTGAGAAATAGGCGAAAGGCCTGAGAGGAAACTGATGAATACACGATTATTTACGTTCGCTGGTGGAGAAACGGGTGTTTGGCGCGTTGTTCGGATGGATGCCGTGGCGGGAGCCCCTCTCCCTGGAATCCCCCGGCTCGACGTAGCCGCTGGCTCTGTTTCGCCGCAGCCTTTGGGCACCAAATGGCTTCTTCGCGGGATAACGAGTAACGAGCGTTATGTCGTGCGTGAAGAGAAGGATCGTCTCGTGGCGAAGCAGCCAAGTTTGGGTCGAGCAGAGGCCACCTGTGCCGCCCTGATCCCTATCCGGAAAAACCCCTCATGGTGGGGACTGGCTCAAGACGAACGCCGGAAGATTTTTGAGGAGCAGTCCCGTCACATTCACATTGGGCTCCAATATCTCCCTGCTGTGGCCCGTCGTCTCCACCATTGTCGGGACCTGGGCGAGAGCGAACCCTTCGACTTCTTGACGTGGTTCGAATATTCCCCGTCTGATGAGCCGGGCTTTAACAGGCTTTTGGCCGAACTCCGGGCCTCGGTGGAGTGGAAGTATGTCGACAGAGAAATCGACATCCGGCTAGTGCATGAGCCGGCCTAGTATCAGGTTTAACTGCGATCTCCGTGCGGCATACACCTGCGACACCCGCAGCCCAGCAAAGCCCGGAAAATCTAGTGTGTCTAATAACTTAGGAGTAACACGACACGTATGCCTAGCGAGCCACCAGTCGCTTGGGAAATTTTCTACTTATGGCCTCCTCTTTCTCTCATCGATCTCCCAGGGCATATCCTGCCGTCTAGAGTTGGCACCTTGTCCAGCTTTCGAAGAAGGCTCTCCATACACGTCCGGCCTACACCTTGTTAGGTATGGCCGGTTTCCAGTTGTGGGGCAATAGCTCGTCGATGGCGTTGTTCTTCTGTGTCGGCAGGCGAGTCAGCACATCCTTCAGGTAGGCATAGGGATCATGCCGATTCAGCTTCGCTGACTGTATTAGGGTCATGACCGCAGCCGCACGTTGACCACTGCGCAGTGAACCCGCAAACAGCCAATTGCTGCGCCCCAGCGCCCAGGGTCGGATCTGGTTTTCCACCCAGTTGTTGTCGATGGGCACAGCGCCATCGTCCAGGTAGCGCGTCAGCGCTTCCCAACGTTTGAGGCTGTAATCCAGGGCTTTGGCCGTGCCGGAGCCATCCGGCACTTTCTGGCGATGGGCCAGCATCCACTGATGCAGCGCATCGGCAAGGGGTTTGGCTTTGGTTTGCCGGATTTCCCGCCGCATATCCGGTGGCAGATCTTTGGTTTCCCGCTCGATCTCGTAGAGTCCACCGATGTATTCCAAGGCCTTGGCCGCCAATTCGCTCTTGTTGGCCTCGTGCAGGTCATAGAACTTGCGCCGGGCGTGGGCCATACAGCCGATTTCGGTAATGCCGTTGCCGAACCCGGCCTTGTAGCCAGCGTAATCATCACAGACCAGCTTGCCCCGCCAGTCACCCAGGAAGGTTCGGGCGTGTTCGCCTGCACGGCTGGGTGCGAAGTCGTAAATAGCTGCCTTCAGGTCGGCAAACGGTGTGGTGCAGTAGGCCCAGACGTAGGCCTTGTGGGTTTTCTTCTTGCCCGGGGCCAGCATGCTGACCGGGGTTTCATCGGCATGCAGAACACTGTGTTCCAGCAGAGTATTTCTCAACGCATCCACCAGCGGCTGCAACTGCACACCACAGGCACCCACCCATTCGGCCAGGGTGGAGCGCGGGATTTCCAGGCCGGCACGGCCGAACATGCGTTCCTGACGGTACAGCGGCAGATGGTCGGCATACTTGGCCACCAGCACCTGGGCCAGCAGGCCAGCGGTGGGGATGCCTTTGTCGATCACCTGCGGTGGCACCGGTGCCTGGATCAACGTCTCGCAGCTGTCGCAGGCCCATTTGCCCCGGATGTGACGTTCAACGGTGAACTCACCCGGGACATAATCCAGCTTCTCGCTGACGTCTTCGCCAATGCGCTTGAGCTGGCAGCCACACTGGCATTGAGTATTTTCTGGCTCGTGGTGGATCAGGGTGCGGGGCAGTTCCGGTGGCAGCGGTGTGCGTTTGGGTTGCTGCTTTGGCCGAGCGGCTTTCTGCTCCTCGGTCATCGCCTGTTCCAGTTCGACCTCGATGGAGGCCAGGTCGCTGTCGATCAGTTCGTCCAGCAGTTTTCCCTGAACCGCGTCCAGCTGCTCGCTACGCCGGGCGTACTTATGGCGCTTGAGAATGGCCACTTCGTGGGTCAGCTTCTCGATGACCGCATCACGGTGCACCAGAGCCCGCTCTTTGTTATCAACACGATCAAACAGTTCCGTAGCGAGAGCACGGAGCTGACCGGCAGAGAGTTGGTTGATGTCGGGGCGCTGAGTCATGCCCCTTAGTATGCCAAGCCCTTGTACTGCAAGCGATTCGCAGTTCTGGCTATGGCGGTATTGCTCAGCTTGTGGTTACAGGATTGAGATGACGCCATCGGCCCCAATACGGGGTTCTAGGGATTTTCCGTCCAAAAACGACAAAGTGCTCTGGAGGCCACGCCGTCCGCGGCCTCCAGAGGGGTATTACTTTTTTGGCGCTTCACATAGCCAGTCACAATAAATCAATCACTTAGCAGTCTGAATGTCGCATTTGGACGGAAAATCCCTAGAACCCCAATTTGCTAACTATTGGTTAGCATATGCTTGGTTTGCTTTAAGTCAACACCCAAAAGTTAGTTTTTCAATTTTTTAATTCAGGGTCAGTTGGTGCAAGCTGTGGTGACGCAAAGGAAGGGGTAATTTTCGGATCATTGCCCTGCCGCCCGTTGCTCCGAACCACTGGGAGCTGGACCCCAACGATCTCGGGTGTGACGATGGACCTGTACTGAGGGGGCTGTGGGTCGTACCCCGATTCGCATGAGGATTGAATATAACCGACGTGACTGTTATATTTAGGTGGCTAAACCCGTCAAGCCCTCAGGAGTGAATCATGACCGTAGTCACGACCGCCGATACCTTCCAACTGTACGCACTTGCAGCCCGACATGGGCTCAAGCTCCATGGCCCGCTGACTGTCAATGAGCTTGGGCTCGACTATAGGATCGTGATCGCCACCGTCGACGATGGACGTCGGTGGGTGCTGCGCATCCCGCGCCGAGCCGAGGTAAGCGCGAAGGTCGAACCAGAGGCGCGGGTGCTGGCAATGCTCAAGAATCGCCTGCCGTTCGCGGTGCCGGACTGGCGCGTGGCCAACGCCGAGCTCGTTGCCTATCCCATGCTCGAAGACTCGACTGCGATGGTCATCCAGCCTGGTTCGTCCACGCCCGACTGGGTCGTGCCGCAGGACTCGGAGGTCTTCGCGGAGAGCTTCGCGACCGCGCTCGCCGCCCTGCATGCCGTCCCCATTTCCGCCGCCGTGGATGCGGGGATGCTCATCCGTACACCGACGCAGGCCCGTCAGAAGGTGGCCGACGACGTTGACCGCGTCCGACGCGAGTTCGTGGTGAACGACAAGCGCCTCCACCGGTGGCAGCGCTGGCTCGACGACGATTCGTCGTGGCCAGATTTCTCCGTGGTGGTGCATGGCGATCTCTACGTGGGCCATGTGCTCATCGACAACACGGAGCGCGTCAGCGGGATGATCGACTGGAGCGAGGCCCGCGTTGATGACCCTGCCATCGACATGGCCGCGCACCTTATGGTCTTTGGTGAAGAGGGGCTCGCGAAGCTCCTCCTCACGTATGAAGCGGCCGGTGGCCGGGTGTGGCCGCGGCTCGCCCACCACATCGCGGAGCGCCTTGCGTTCGGGGCGGTCACCTACGCACTCTTCGCCCTCGACTCGGGTAACGAAGAGTACCTCGCTGCGGCGAAGGCGCAGCTCGCCGCAGCGGAATGAGCGAACGTCGATATAGCCCGCTCGCGACGCTGTTCGCGGCGACCTTTCTCTTCCGGATCGGCAACGCGGTGGCGGCCCTCGCGCTTCCATGGTTCGTCCTGTCTCATACAAAGAGCGCGGCCTGGGCGGGCGCCACGGCCGCTAGCAGCGTCATCGCGACCATCATCGGCGCGTGGGTTGGTGGTGGCCTCGTCGATCGGTTCGGGCGCGCGCCCGTCGCATTGATCTCGGGTGTGGTGGGCGGCGTGGCCATGGCGAGCATCCCACTGCTCGATGCCGTTGGCGCCCTCTCGAACACTGGGCTGATCGCTTGCGTGGTGCTCGGTGCCGCGTTCGACGCACCCGGTATGGCCGCGCAGGACAGTGAGCTGCCCAAACTCGGCCACGTCGCCGGGCTCTCCGTTGAGCGCGTCTCGTCACTGAAAGCGGTGATCGGGAACGTCGCGATTCTAGGTGGCCCGGCCCTTGGGGGGGCCGCAATCGGCCTGCTTGGCGCTGCGCCAACGCTCGGGCTGACGGCGTTCTGCTCCGTCCTTGCAGGTCTGCTCGGCGCGTGGGTGCTTCCCGCGCGTGCCGCTCGGACGATGACCACGACGGCGACTCTCTCCATGCGCGCCGGCGTCGCTTTTCTCTGGAGCGAACCCCTGCTGCGCCCTCTCTTTGGTATAGTGATGATCTTCGTGGGCATCGTTGGCGCCAACGGCAGCGTCATCATGCCTGCGCTGTTTGTAGATGCAGGACGCCAAGTAGCAGAGCTCGGGCTGTTCTCCTCAATGATGGGGGCTGGTGGTCTCCTTGGCATTGCCATTCATGCGTCGGTCGGCGCCCGGATATCAGCGCAGAACTGGCTGGCGGTGGCATTTTGTGGCTCTGCGGTGGGCTCGCTTCTGCTTTCACAGTTGCCAGGCGTGCCGGTGCTGATGTTGTTGGGCGCGCTCGTGGGACTGCTGACCGGCTCAGTCTCTCCCATTCTCAACGCTGCCATCTACAACCGCACGCCGCCAGAACTTCTCGGCCGGGTACTCGGCACGGTCTCGGCGGTGATGCTGTCAGCCTCGCCCATGGTTATGCTTGCGGCCGGCGCGTTTGTCGACCTTGCTGGTCCGCTCCCTGGCCTCGTTGTATCGGCCGTGTTTGCGGGGCTCGTGGCTCTACTCTCGCTCCGTCTTCAATTTGCTACAATGGCGGCGGCAGCCACAGCCTCCGCCCCAACCCATACAGAAGGTGAACACTGATGCCCCGCCCCAAGCTCAAGTCCGATGACGAGGTACTCGAGGCCGCCACCGTAGTGCTGAAGCGTTGCGGTCCCATAGAGTTCACGCTCAGCGGAGTAGCAAAGGAGGTGGGGCTCTCCCGCGCAGCGTTAATCCAGCGCTTCACCAACCGCGATACGCTGCTGGTGAGGATGATGGAGCGCGGCGTCGAGCAGGTGCGGCATTACCTGAATGCGATACCGATAGGCGCAGGGCCGCAAGGGCTCTGGGAATTTTTGCAGGTGCTCGTTCGGAGCATGAACACTCGCAACGACTTCTCGGTGAACTATCTCATCTCCTGGTACGAGCTCCAGGTGCCGGAGCTACGCACGCTTGCGATCCAGCGGAACCGCGCGGTGGTGGAGGGGATCCGCAAGCGACTGCCCCCAGGTGCTCCTGCGGCAGCTGAGTTGCTCCTGCACTCGGTCATCGCTGGCGCGACGATGCAGTGGGCCGTCGATCCGGATGGTGAGCTAGCTGATCATGTGCTGGCTCAGATCGCTGCCATCCTGTGTTTAATGTTTCCCGAACACGACGATTTCCAACTCCTCCAGGCACATGCGTAAACGGAGGTGTGCAGAGTCCCTGCGGCAGGCGACGAACACGACCGTCGTCGATTAGTACCGGTACGGTCGGTGGTATCGAAGTCTTGATCACCACTCAGGTCTACGGCTTACAAATGGTGACCATCCCGATACTTGCGTCAGAGCACCGGGCCGATTCTTTGACAGTGAATCACTCCCGTAAGGTTGTGCCGGTGTGGGTGTCCCGGGTCGAGACGATACTCCGCCAATGCGCCCAGCAAACAACCTGGCCATCGCAGGTGGTGGGGAGCGGTGTGGCGGATGAGTTGGACAAGTTGGTGTAGCAGCACGAGCACGGCGAGATAACATCGCAGGAGTTCGACATGCTCAAGAGACAGCTGATTGCGAATCGCGATGCAGATTCATAACCCGATTGCGGGTTGGCTTCACTCCACCATCACCGAGCAGACTAGCACGGCGGGCTCTGTTGCAAAGATTGGCGGCAGTCAGAGGTAGGCTGTCGCTCTGCGCCGATCAGGCGGCTGCTGCGAAATGGTGGTTGAGCATGCCCATGGCCTCCGTCAGCGCCGAGGGCCCAATGCCAAAAGCTCTCTCCACAAGGCGCACCTCGCCCCTGATGCCGGGCTGCAGGCACCAGGGGCGAGCCTGTCCTTTGCGCAGGGCTCGCATGACTTCGAATCCCTTGATCGTGGCATAGGCCGTGGGGATCGATTTGAAACCGCGCACCGGCTTGATCAGTATCTTGAGCTTTCCGTGATCGGCCTCGATCACGTTATTGAGATACTTCACCTGCCGGTGGGCCGTCTCCCGGTCCAGCTTTCCTTCGCGCTTCAATTCGGTGATCGCTGCACCATAGCTCGGCGCTTTGTCGGTATTGAGCGTGGCAGGCTTTTCCCAGTGCTTCAGGCCTCGCAGGGCCTTGCCCAGGAACCGCTTCGCTGCCTTGGCGCTGCGGGTCGGCGACAGGTAGAAATCGATCGTGTCGCCCCGCTTGTCGACTGCCCGGTACAGGTAGGTCCACTTGCCCCGCACCTTGACGTAGGTTTCATCCAGGCGCCAGCTCGGATCAAAGCCACGCCGCCAGAACCAGCGCAGCCGCTTCTCCATCTCCGGGGCGTAGCACTGGACCCAGCGATAGATCGTCGTATGGTCGACCGAAATGCCGCGTTCCGCCAGCATTTCCTCAAGGTCGCGATAGCTGATCGGATAGCGACAATACCAGCGCACCGCCCACAGGATCACATCACCCTGGAAATGGCGCCACTTGAAATCCGTCATCGTTCCGTCCGTCCAATCTCCGCCAAGCATGCTCAAGCTTCACGATTTTTGCAACAGAGCCCGCTGGCGCATGGCGCGGGCCTTGGCGGCGTCAACGTCCGGCTCGTCGTCCAGAAACTCGAACTCCTGTTCGGGCGATGGCGTCGGCGTGACGATTTCCTCATGCTCGGGCAATTCCGGCTCGCGGCGGATGCCGGCATTGGCCGGGTCGCCCTCGGCCTCGTTTCCCCTCGTCGCGGAACGGCTTTCCGCCGCGACCACGCGGCCGGACCAATCATCGGCGGATGGGCTGGGCGCCAGCGGAGCGGCGACCAGATCGGGCGGGGTCAGGATGCGTTCCTGCAACCGCGCGTCCTCGAAATAGCGGGCCTTGGTCGCGCGGATCGGCGGCGTGCCCGCGACCATGACGATTTCATCGGTAGGCGGAAGCTGCATGATTTCGCCCGGCGTGAGCAGCGGCCGGGCTGTCTCCTGCCGTGAAACCATGAGATGCCCGAGCCACGGCGCGAGCCTGTGGCCGGCATAGTTGGTGGAATCGCGCATCTCGGTCGCGGTGCCGAGCGCGTCGCTCACCCTTTTGGCGGTCCTTTCGTCATTCGTGGCAAAGCTGACGCGCACATGGCAGTTGTCGAGGATCGCGTTGTTCGGCCCATAGGCCCGCTCGATCTGGTTGAGGCTCTGCGCGATCAGGAAGCCTTTGATTCCGTAGCCTGCCATGAAGGCCAAGGCGGACTCGAAAAAATCCAACCTGCCCAATGCCGGAAACTCGTCGAGCATCAACAGCAGGCGATGGCGCTTGCCGGAGGTGGTCAATTCCTCGGTCAACCGCCTCCCAATCTGGTTGAGGATCAGGCGGATTAGCGGCTTTGTGCGGTTAATGTCGGATGGCGGCACGACCAGATAGAGCGTGACGGGCTGGCGGCTGCCGACCAGATCGGCAATGCGCCAGTCGCAATGCGCCGTCACCCGCGCCACCACGGGATCGCGGTAGAGGCCGAGAAACGACATGGCGGTGGAGAGCACGCCCGACCGCTCGTTCTCGGATTTGTTCAACAGTTCGCGGGCGGACGACGCGATGACGGGATGAAGGCCCGCCTCGCCGAGATGCGGCGTGTCCATCATGGCGCGCAAGGTCGCCTCGACCGGGCGGCGGGGATCGGACAGGAAGTTGGCGACGCCCGCCAAGGTCTTATCCTTCTCCGCGTAGAGAACATGCAGGATCGCGCCGACCAGCAAGCTATGGCTGGTCTTTTCCCAATGATTGCGCTTGTCGAGACTGCCTTCGGGATCGACCAGAATATCCGCGATATTCTGCACGTCGCGGACTTCCCATTCGCCCTGCCGCACCTCCAGCAGCGGGTTGTAGGCCGACGATCTGGCGTTGGTCGGATCGAACAGCAGCACGCGGCCATGCTTCGCGCGGAAGCCCGCTGTCAGCGTCCAGTTCTCGCCTTTTATGTCGTGAACGATGGCGGATGCCGGCCATGTCAGCAGCGTCGGCACCACCAGCCCGACGCCTTTGCCGCTGCGCGTCGGGGCGAAGCATAGAACATGCTCGGGACCATCATGGCGCAGATAGTCCCGGTCGTATCGGCCGAGCAGGACGCCATCGGGGCCGAGCAATCCGGCCGCGCGGATTTCTCTGTCCTCGGCCCATCGCGCCGAACCGTAGGTGGCGACGTTCCGGGCTTCGCGCGCGCGGATGATCGACATGAAGATGGCGGCAGCGATGGCGAGGAAGCCGCCCGATACGGCGATGATGCCGCCCTCGACGAAGATCGCGGGCGCATAGGCGTCGAACGAAAACCACCACCAGAAGAAGGCCGGTGGATAATAGACCGGCAGGCCCACCAGCTCGAACCACGGATTGCCAAGCTGCGGCTGGAAGCCGAGGCGGAATGCTATCCATTGCGTCGCCGCCCACGTCATCACCAGAACGATGGTGAAAACGACAGCGATCTGACCCCAAAGGATTCGGCCTCCGCGCAATGCAGGCTCCAGTTGGCAAGAGAGATTGAGCCGATTAGAGAATAAGCGTTTGCGCGGGAGGCAATAGCAAAGATGATGCAGGAGGGCTGCCGGATACTATCGGCGGCAAATAGGATGGGTGCTCGCAATTTCGAGCACATCCAAATGAATCAATTAGATCGGCTCATCTTGTCGGCGAGTCCAAGCAAATTTCGGAGCGCAACACTGCGATTGTGAGGCGACCAGACCGCCGAGAAAGCGACCGGCTCGGGTTCGTCGGTGATCGGCAGGAAGACCACCCCGGATGTTGGCAAGAGGGACGAAGCCGCACCTATGACAGTGATACCGAAATCCTGTCCCACCATCGACAGCAAGGTGCCGCGCCCAACATCAAATCTAAGGATCGAAGGCGCGGGCCAGGTTCCGGCAAGGCGTAAAACGATATGGTCATGCACTTGTGGGCCGGTGCCACCATGTCTGACGATGAACGTGTCCGCTGCCAGATCAGCCCATGTGGCGGCCGAGCGTCCAACAAGAGCGTGCCGCGCCGACACAGCGGCTAAAAGGGGTTCGGTCCATATTCGCCGGGAATGACAGTCGGGCGGTTTGGACGTGCCGGCAACGAACGCAATATCCAGCCGGTCGGCTCGAAGCTGCGTGAGAGTATCGCGTGCTGTGCCCTCCGTGATTTCGATGTCGAGATTGGGATGGTCCTTTCGATACTGACCAATCAGCTCTGCAAGGAAGCTGCCCGGAATCAGGGCATAGACACCGATGCGTAGCCGGCCGCATTCGCCTTGCGCTGTCATGCCGGCGGTCTTGACGGCGTGATCGAGTTGATCGACGCCTGCCACGACCCGCTCCATGAAGTGTCTGCCTGCATCCGTCAGCCGGACGCCTCGCGCATGGCGCTCGAACAGCAGGACACCAAGATTTTCTTCCAGCGCCTTAACGCGCGCGCTGACGCTCGACTGACTGACGCCGAGCGCGTTGGCCGCGTGCCGAAAGTTCAGATGCTCAGCGACGGCAACGAACTGAACAAGGGAAATGAGCGGTATCCTGCCGGACAGGATACCGCCATTCACGAGGCTGCGATGGCGGGTGCGCCGCATGGGTGCCAGCCGTCCTACCAATCGCCGGTTAGACGACTGGCGACCTCTCGGAAGGAACGTCGCGGGATCGAAGTAGCGCCAGACCCACCGATACCAGCACCGCCATCGTCGTCGCGTAGACGATCACGGGCCATGCGGTGTCGCCATTTAACAGCGTCACCGCCAATGTCCCGACGATGCTGACGATCAGACTTTGAATGCAGAAGTAGAACGCGACTGCCGATCCTGCGATGTCATCGAACTGTGCAAGCGCGCCGTTGGCGGTAACAGACACCGTGACGACAATGCCGACCGCCATAACCCACATTGGTAGGACGAAGGTGAGGAA
Source organism: Vibrio sp. 811 (assembly GCF_033339195.1). NCBI lineage: Bacteria > Pseudomonadati > Pseudomonadota > Gammaproteobacteria > Vibrionales > Vibrionaceae > Vibrio > Vibrio sp. 811. The sequence goes on along the minus strand of NZ_JAWOUB010000007.1, from coordinate 193,627 downwards.
TGACGGCGAGCCGTAGAGTTCGCCTATCCCCAACAGGACCGCTCCGCAAACGAGCAGCGCCATCCCACGCGCCACGCATCCCGCGATGCCCCATCTGGCGACAAAGGACTTCGCGAAGCGGGTTGTCACGATCATGACGAATGCGACAGTGGCGAAGGCTAAGCTGAATCCGATCTCCGAATAGTCCGCTTGGCCTATGAGCACGCGGGGGGCCGTCGAGAAGAAGACAAAGAAAGTGCCCATGCCGGCGCTAAAGCCGACCGTGTAAACCCAAAAGGCCGGACTCGCGAAGATCGGCAAAACGGATCGGCGCGTTCCTGCTCCGTCCAACGGGCGGGTTTCGTGCCATCTGAAACCGGCATTCAAGAGTGCGGGTAACGCAAGCGCAGCCAGCGTGACGAATATCGCCCGCCATCCGAAAAACTCGCCGATGAGTGCTCCAGCGATTGGGCCAAGAGCAGGTACGAAGGCCAGCATCGAACTGAAAAGGCCGTAGATGACGACGCCCTCGGGCTGGCTGGCATACACGTCGCGAACCGTCGCGAACGTCGCCACCAGCGCAGCCGATGCGCCGACCGCTTGAAGCAGGCGGAAGGCGACCAAGGCTGCGGCCGTTGACGACCATGCTGCTCCGAGAGACGCAACGACGAAAATCACCCCGCCAGCAAGCAGGACTGGCCGTCGCCCGATGCGATCCGAAAGCGGCCCGAAGATCACTTGGCCCACGCCGAGCATCACCATGTAGAGGCTCAACGTGAGTTGGATAGTAGATGGCGTCGTATTCAGGATGCCGGGCATCGCCGGAACGACGGGAAGGTAAATATCCATCGCCAGTGACGCGAGGATGTCGAAGGGAGCCATCAGCAGCAGAGCTGCCGGCAACGTATAAGCCCACGCGGGGCGTGTGGTGGTCATGACGAATCAACCTCTCGAATAAGGATTCCGGGCGGCGTCTGCTCGTCAGCAATCAAACAGGATTGGTCTTACAGAACGCCGCAACAACAATGCTTGTTGTTGCGGCTTACTTGTCTGCTGTAATACTGGCTCCCATGCCGTTGACCTCACATTGAAAAGATGGATGGCGATTCTATCCGATCATCCCTTCCATCGCAATGCGTCGAGCTGCCAATCCGGGGTTGGACCACCTAGAGTCCAATCCCTCTCTGCCGGCCCAACTGCCAAGACACCGATCCGCCCTGCACGACGCCCATGACCTCGCGGCCGAGCTGACGGTCGATGATCGGCCGCCATGGGACAAGGGTGAACTCATGGGATTTCTCGACCACGGCGAACTTGCCGCTCGATAGCTGCACGGTGCCGGTGAACTTGCCGCTGACGCTCTCGCCATCCGCTGCTGCGCGGAACGGCAGACCTTTGCTCTCGGCCATCTCGGCGCCGACGCGGGCAACCTCGCGTTCGCGCAACGTGGCGAGAAGACTACGCCGATAGAAGATGCGGCCGTCCCGCGCTCGGGCGGCGTCGCCCTGTTCGATATGATGCTCGCGGCGCTGGTCCGCCACTCGTTCGCGACGGCCTTGCTCCGCAGCGGTTACGACATTCGAACCGTGCAGGATCTGCTCGGCCATTCCGACGTCTCTACGACGATGATTTACACGCATGTGCTGAAAGTTGGCGGTGCCGGAGTGCGCTCACCGCTTGATGCGCTGCCGCCCCTCACTAGTGAGAGGTAGGGCAGCGCAAGTCAATCCTGGCGGATTCACTACCCCTGCGCGAAGGCCATCGGTGCCGCATCGAACGGCCGGTTGCGGAAAGTCCTCCCTGCGTCCGCTGATGGCCGGCAGCAGCCCGTCGTTGCCTGATGGATCCAACCCCTCCGCTGCTATAGTGCAGTCGGCTTCTGACGTTCAGTGCAGCCGTCTTCTGAAAACGACAAGTCCCCTGCACGATGCTGTCTTGCGCCGTCACTTTACTAACCATAAACACCCTTTGTATGCCTTAGACAGAATTACGGGTTAAGTGACAATTTTTGACGACCGGCACGTTCTGGCTCACACTGTCACATAATCGAACGTTTGTGATACATGCTGATCGGATATGCCCGCGTCTCCAAAGCCGATGGCTCGCAGTCTCTCGACCTGCAGCACGACGCCTTGCGCGCCGCAGGTGTCGAACGGGACAATATCTATGATGATCTTGCTTCCGGCGGTCGTGATGATCGCCCTGGTTTGACCGCTTGCCTCAAGTCATTGCGTGACGGCGATGTGCTGGTGGTCTGGAAGCTCGATCGCCTCGGACGATCGCTTGCCCATCTGGTCAACACGGTGAAGGAGCTGTCAGACCGCAAGATCGGCCTGCGGGTTCTGACTGAAAAGGGCGCTCAGATCGACACCACGACTGCGTCCGGTCGCATGGTGTTCGGAATCTTCGCCACCTTGGCTGAGTTCGAGCGGGATCTGATCCGAGAGCGCACCATGGCGGGTCTCGCCTCCGCGAGAGCGCGCGGTCGCAAGGGCGGACGAAAATTCGCGCTCACCAAAGCTCAGGTGCGTCTCGCGCAAGCCGCCATGGCCCAGCGCGATACTTCAGTTTCCGATCTCTGCAAGGAACTTGGCATCGAGCGCGTCACTCTCTACCGGTACGTCGGCCCCAAAGGCGAGCTCAGAGACCATGGAAAGCATGTTCTTGGCCTTGCATAGCAACTCTTTTCTTTTCGCAGGTTGAGCCACCTCCGCGCCTCATCAGCAAACTGAAGGAACCTCCATTGAATCGGACTTATATTTTTTTGGGTGAATCGCATTCTGACTGGTTGCCTGTCAGAGGCGGAGAATCCGGTGATTTTGTTTTTCGACGTGGTGACGGGCATGCCTTCGCGAAAATCGCACCTGCTTCCCGTCGCGGTGAGCTCGCTGGAGAGCGTGACCGCCTCATTTGGCTCAAAGGTCGAGGTGTGGCTTGCCCCGAGGTAATCAACTGGCAGGAGGAACAGGAGGGCGCATGCCTAGTGATAACGGCAATTCCGGGAGTACCGGCGGCGGATCTGTCTGGAGCAGATTTGCTCAAAGCGTGGCCGTCAATGGGGCAGCAACTTGGGGCTGTTCACAGCCTATCGGTTGATCAATGTCCGTTTGAGCGCAGGCTGTCGCGAATGATCGGACGCGCCGTTGATGTGGTGTCCCGCAATGCCGTCAATCCCGACTTCTTACCTGACGAGGACAAGAGTACGCCGCAGCTCGATCTTTTGGCTCGTGTCGAACGAGAGCTACCGGTGCGGCTCGACCAAGAGCGCACCGATATGGTTGTTTGCCATGGTGATCCCTGCATGCCGAACTTCATGGTAGACCCTAGAACTCTTCAATGTACGGGTCTGATCGACCTTGGGCGGCTCGGAACAGCAGATCGCTATGCCGATTTGGCACTCATGATTGCTAACGCCGAAGAGAACTGGGCAGCGCCAGATGAAGCAGAGCGCGCCTTCGCTGTCCTATTCAATGTATTGGGGATCGAAGCCCCCGACCGCGAACGCCTTGCCTTCTATCTGCGATTGGACCCTCTTACTTGGGGTTGATGTTCATGCCGCCTGTTTTTCCTGCTCATTGGCACGTTTCCCAACCTGTTCTCATTGCGGACACCTTTTCCAGCCTCGTTTGGAAAGTTTTTTTGCCAGACGGGACTCCTGCAATCGTCAAAGGATTGAAACCTATAGAAGACATTGCTGATGAACTGCGCGGGGCCGACTATCTGGTATGGCGCAGTGGGAGGGGAGCAGTCCGGTTGCTCGGTCGTGAGAACAATCTGATGTTGCTCGAATATGCCGGGGAGCGAATGCTCTCTCACATCGTTGCCGAGCACGGCGACTACCAGGCGACCGAAATTGCAGCGGAACTGATGGCGAAGCTGTATGCCGCATCTGAGGAACCCCTGCCTTCTGCTCTTCTCCCGATCCGGGAGCGCTTTGCAGCTTTGTTTCAGCGGGCGCGTGACGATCAAAACGCAGGTCGTCAAACTGACTACGTCCACGCGGCGATTATAGCCGATCAAATGATGAGCAATGCCTCGGAACTGCGTGGGCTACATGGCGATCTGCATCATGAAAATATCATGTTCTCCAGTCGCGGCTGGCTGGTGATAGATCCAGTCGGTCTGGTCGGTGAAGTGGGCTTTGGCGCCGCCAATATGTTCTACGATCCGGCTGACAGAGACGACCTTTGTCTCGATCCTAGACGCATTGCACAGATGGCGGACGCATTCTCTCGTGCGCTGGACGTCGATCCGCGTCGGCTGCTCGACCAGGCGTACGCTTACGGGTGTCTTTCCGCGGCTTGGAACGCGGATGGAGAAGAGGAGCAACGCGATCTAGCTATCGCGGCCGCAATCAAGCACGTGCGACAGACGTCATACTAGATATCAAGCGACTTCTCCTATCCCCTGGGAACACATCAATCTTACCGGAGAATATCGTTGGCCAAAGCCTTAGCGTAGGATTTCGCCCCCTCCCGCAAACGACCCCTATAGCAGCGGAGGGGTTGGATCCATCAGGCAACGACGGGCTGCTGCCGGCCATCAGCGGACGCAGGGAGGACTTTCCGCAACCGGCCGTTCGATGCGGCACCGATGGCCTTCGCGCAGGGGTAGTGAATCCGCCAGGATTGACTTGCGCTGCCCTACCTCTCACTAGTGAGGGGCGGCAGCGCATCAAGCGGTGAGCGCACTCCGGCACCGCCAACTTTCAGCACATGCGTGTAAATCATCGTCGTAGAGACGTCGGAATGGCCGAGCAGATCCTGCACGGTTCGAATGTCGTAACCGCTGCGGAGCAAGGCCGTCGCGAACGAGTGGCGGAGGGTGTGCGGTGTGGCGGGCTTCGTGATGCCTGCTTGTTCTACGGCACGTTTGAAGGCGCGCTGAAAGGTCTGGTCATACATGTGATGGCGACGCACGACACCGCTCCGTGGATCGGTCGAATGCGTGTGCTGCGCAAAAACCCAGAACCACGGCCAGGAATGCCCGGCGCGCGGATACTTCCGCTCAAGGGCGTCGGGAAGCGCAACGCCGCTGCGGCCCTCGGCCTGGTCCTTCAGCCACCATGCCCGTGCACGCGACAGCTGCTCGCGCAGGCTGGGTGCCAAGCTCTCGGGTAACATCAAGGCCCGATCCTTGGAGCCCTTGCCCTCCCGCACGATGATCGTGCCGTGATCGAAATCCAGATCCTTGACCCGCAGTTGCAAACCCTCACTGATCCGCATGCCCGTTCCATACAGAAGCTGGGCGAACAAACGATGCTCGCCTTCCAGAAAACCGAGGATGCGAACCACTTCATCCGGGGTCAGCACCACCGGCAAGCGCCGCGACGGCCGAGGTCTTCCGATCTCCTGAAGCCAGGGCAGATCCGTGCACAGCACCTTGCCGTAGAAGAACAGCAAGGCCGCCAATGCCTGACGATGCGTGGAGACCGAAACCTTGCGCTCGTTCGCCAGCCAGGACAGAAATGCCTCGACTTCGCTGCTGCCCAAGGTTGCCGGGTGACGCACACCGTGGAAACGGATGAAGGCACGAACCCAGTGGACATAAGCCTGTTCGGTTCGTAAACTGTAATGCAAGTAGCGTATGCGCTCACGCAACTGGTCCAGAACCTTGACCGAACGCAGCGGTGGTAACGGCGCAGTGGCGGTTTTCATGGCTTGTTATGACTGTTTTTTTGTACAGTCTATGCCTCGGGCATCCAAGCAGCAAGCGCGTTACGCCGTGGGTCGATGTTTGATGTTATGGAGCAGCAACGATGTTACGCAGCAGGGCAGTCGCCCTAAAACAAAGTTAGCGGTAATTTAACCAGATAGGAGTACAGACATATGAAAATCGTAAAAAGGATATTATTAGTATTGTTAAGTTTATTTTTTACAATTGTGTATTCAAATGCTCAAACTGACAACTTAACTTTGAAAATTGAGAATGTTTTAAAGGCAAAAAATGCCAGAATAGGAGTAGCAATATTCAACAGCAATGAGAAGGATACTTTGAAGATTAATAACGACTTCCATTTCCCGATGCAAAGCGTTATGAAATTTCCGATTGCTTTAGCCGTTTTGTCTGAGATAGATAAAGGGAATCTTTCTTTTGAACAAAAAATAGAGATTACCCCTCAAGACCTTTTGCCTAAAACGTGGAGTCCGATTAAAGAGGAATTCCCTAATGGAACAACTTTGACGATTGAACAAATACTAAATTATACAGTATCAGAGAGCGACAATATTGGTTGTGATATTTTGCTAAAATTAATCGGAGGAACTGATTCTGTTCAAAAATTCTTGAATGCTAATCATTTCACTGATATTTCAATCAAAGCAAACGAAGAACAAATGCACAAGGATTGGAATACCCAATATCAAAATTGGGCAACCCCAACAGCGATGAACAAACTGTTAATAGATACTTATAATAATAAGAACCAATTACTTTCTAAAAAAAGTTATGATTTTATTTGGAAAATTATGAGAGAAACAACAACAGGAAGTAACCGATTAAAAGGACAATTACCAAAGAATACAATTGTTGCTCATAAAACAGGGACTTCCGGAATAAATAATGGAATTGCAGCAGCCACTAATGATGTTGGGGTAATTACTTTACCGAATGGACAATTAATTTTTATAAGCGTATTTGTTGCAGAGTCCAAAGAAACTTCGGAAATTAATGAAAAGATTATTTCAGACATTGCAAAAATAACGTGGAATTACTATTTGAATAAATAAAAAACTACCGCTAACACTGGCTCATAGGCAATGGCGGGTTGAAGTGCAATTTGCAAAGTCGGTAGCCCGCCCGAGCGTTTTCTCGGTTTGACAGGAAAGGCTCACGCAAACCGCCACTGCCCATAGCCCAAACCGTTAGGCCGCATGGACACAACGCAGGTCACATTGATACACAAAATTCTAGCTGCGGCAGATGAGCGAAATCTGCCGCTCTGGATCGGTGGGGGCTGGGCGATCGATGCACGGCTAGGGCGTGTAACACGCAAGCACGATGATATTGATCTGACGTTTCCCGGCGAGAGGCGCGGCGAGCTCGAGGCAATAGTTGAAATGCTCGGCGGGCGCGTCATGGAGGAGTTGGACTATGGATTCTTAGCGGAGATCGGGGATGAGTTACTTGACTGCGAACCTGCTTGGTGGGCAGACGAAGCGTATGAAATCGCGGAGGCTCCGCAGGGCTCGTGCCCAGAGGCGGCTGAGGGCGTCATCGCCGGGCGGCCAGTCCGTTGTAACAGCTGGGAGGCGATCATCTGGGATTACTTTTACTATGCCGATGAAGTACCACCAGTGGACTGGCCTACAAAGCACATAGAGTCCTACAGGCTCGCATGCACCTCACTCGGGGCGGAAAAGGTTGAGGTCTTGCGTGCCGCTTTCAGGTCGCGATATGCGGCCTAACAATTCGTCCAAGCCGACGCCGCTTCGCGGCGCGGCTTAACTCAGGTGTTACCGCAGCGAAATGGCCGGGCTGGTCAAGCGGTACGGTGACGACCTCAGCAAGTGCGACTTTATCGCGGCCATGAAGCTGGCCAGCAAGGGCCGGGAGCCGGACGAGATCGGCAAGGCCATGGCCGAGGCCAGCCCCGCCATCATGGAGCGCAAGACGGGCCATGAGGCCGATTACATCAAGCGTACGGTGCAGAAGGTGATGGAGCTGCCGCAGGTGCAGGAGGCCCGCGCCGAGCTGGCGAAGCAGGCCGAGAAACAGCAGTACCGAGGGCCGACATTAGGATAAAACACTTGCATTAGAGCTAATGCCTGTTATGGTGTTAGCTCTAATGCGGAGGAAATATGAAAGACCAACACGACAAGCGTACCGGCAACCTGCTGGCCACCCCCAACGCTATACGACAGGCCCGCTTTGCCGAGCAGCAGCGAGCCATGGGCCGCAAGGCCCGGAAGATATGGGCCACAGACGCAGAGGCCGAGGCGCTGCGGCTGTATCTGGAAGAACTCAGGGCGGCGCAGGGCGGGGGTAGTGACCCCGCCAGCGCCTAACCACCAACCGCCTACACAGGAGGCAAATCAATGGCTACCCATAAGCCTATCGACATTCTGGCGAGCTTCACAGAGCTACCGCCACCGATTGACTACGTACTGCCCAACATGGTGGCCGGCACCGTGGGGGCGCTGGTGTCCCCCGGTGGGGCCGGCAAGTCCATGCTGGCCCTGCAACTGGCCGCACAGATCGCAGGCGGCCCCGACCTGCTGGACGTGGGCGAGTTGCGCACCGGCCCGGTGATCTACCTGCCCGCCGAAGACCCGCCCACCGCCATACATCACCGCCTGCACGCATTGGGGGAACGCCTGACCGACGAGCAACGGCAAGCCGTGGCTGACGGTCTGCTAATCCAGCCGCTGATCGGCAGCCTACCCAACATCATGGCCCCGGAGTGGTTCGACGGCCTCAAGCGAGCCGCTGAGGGACGCCGCTTGATGGTGCTGGATACCTTGCGCCGGTTCCACATCGAGGAAGAGAACGCCAGCGGCCCCATGGCGCAAGTGATTGGCCGCATGGAGGCCATCGCCGCCGATACCGGGTGCTCTATCGTGTTCCTGCACCATGCCAGCAAGGGCGCGGCCATGATGGGCGCAGGCGACCAGCAGCAGGCCAGCCGGGGATCGTCCGTGCTGGTGGATAACATCCGCTGGCAATCGTACCTGTCCGGCATGACCACCGGTGAGGCCGAGGAATGGGGCGTAGACGACACGCAGCGGCCCTATTTCGTCCGCTTTGGAGTCAGCAAGGCCAACTATGGGGCACCGTTCAAAGACCGCTGGTTCAGGCGGCATGACGGCGGGGTACTCAAGCCCGCCGTGCTGGAAAAGCAGCACAAGAGCAAGGGGGTGCCTCGTGGCAAAGCCTAAGAACAAACACAGCCTCAGCCACGTCCGGCACGACCCGGCGCACTGTCTGGCCCCCGGCCTGTTCCGTGCCCTCAAGCGGGGCGAGCGCAAGCGCGGCAAGCTGGACGTGACGTATGACTACGGCGACGGCAAGCGGATCGAGTTCAGCGGCCCGGAGCCGCTGGGCGCTGATGATTTGCGCATCCTGCAGGGGCTGGTGGCCATGGCCGGGCCTAGTGGTCTGGTGCTAGAGCCAGAACCGGAGACCCCCGGCGGGCAGCAGCTCCGGCTGTTCCTGGAACCCAAATGGGAAGCCGTTACCGCTGACGCCATGGTGGTCAAGGGTAGCTATCGGGCGCTGGCTCGTGAAATAGGCTATGCCAATATCGAGGACTCAAAGCCCATCAGGGACTGCATTGAACGGCTTTGGAAGGTGTCCATCATCGCCCAGAATGGCCGCAAGCGGCAGGGCTTCCGGCTGCTTGCCGAGTACGCCAGCGACGAGGCAGACGGGCGCCTGTATGTGGCCCTGAACCCCTTGATCGCGCAGGCCGTCATGGGTGGCGGCCAGCATGTGCGCATCAGCATGGACGAGGTGCGGGCGCTGGACAGCGAAACCGCCCGCCTGCTGCACCAGCGGCTGTGTGGCTGGATCGACCCCGGCAAGACCGGCAAGGCGGCCATAGATACCCTGTGCGGCTACGTCTGGCCGTCAGAGGCCAGTGGGGCCGCCATGCGCAAGAGACGCCAGCGGGTGCGCGAGGCGCTGCCGGAGCTGATCGCGCTGGGCTGGACGGTGAACGAGTATGCGGCGGGTAAGTACGACATCGCACGGCCCAAGGCGGCAGGCTGACCCCTGCAATAACTGTCACGCCCCCCCCGTTAACTGTCACGCCCCCCCCCGTTAACTGTCACGAACCCCCCCGTTAACTGTCACGCCCCCAAACCTGCAAACCCAGCAGGGGCGGGGGCTGGCGGGGTGCTGAAAAAATCCATCCATGATTATCTAAGAATAATCCACTAGGCGCGGTTAACAGCGCCCTAGTGGGGCGCTGTTTGCCCTTGCCCAAAATGCCCGGCCAGAGGCCGGATAACTGATCTATCCGCTGCGCTAGGCTACACACCGCCCCCACCGCTCCGCGGTAGGGAAAAGGCGGGCCAAGGCCCGCAAACCCAAACCCCATGCACAGACGCCACAGGAAGCCGCAGACGCCTTTAGCCGCTTTAGCGGCCTTTACCCCTGCCCGCAGGGCGGGGGCGCGTGTGAAGCCCCGCAGGGGCCATGCTGGCCACCTTGCGCTTGGCTATCTCCGCCTTGATGGTCGCGCCCGCCTCTCGCATCTCTTGCTGCAGGGCTTCGATCTCGGCAGGTGTCAGCCGGTAGAAGCTCACCCTTGCCCCTCTTGCGGCTCCGGCTGGCCATGCTCCTGTGGCTGCTATTCCTGCTTGGGTGGCAGTCCGAACAGCGCCCGGTCATGGTCGCGCTCTAGGTAGCTGTCCAGCCCATCGAGCAAGCGCTGTTCTGGCCACTCGCCGCTTTCGACTTTGCCGAGTATCCACGCGCCTACCAGCACCTTGCGCCGGGTGTCCTCCTTGCGCTTTTGCTGCTGCTCCCGTGCCCTGACCCGCTGGATCTTGGCGTTGATCCGTGCCCGTTGCTCTTCCAGCTTGGCGAGCCGTTCCGCTGCTTTTGCCATGTTGACATTCCCCTTGGTTATGTGCTTGCCATCATGCTATCATCGGAGCACAGACACCGCAAACCCCGACCGTCATTCTAACGGGAGGGCGCACTTACCGGTTTCTCTTCGAGAAACTGCCCTGCGGGCACCCCTTTGGGGCTGTGCGCTCTCCGAGGGCCATTGCATGGAGCTAAACCCCTATGGCCATCTATCACCTTACGGCCAAGACCGGCAGCCGGAACGGCGGCCAGTCGGCCAAGGCGAAAGCCGATTACATCCAGCGGGAGGGCCGTTACTCCCGCGACCGTGACGAGGTGCTGCACACTCAGTCCGGCCACCTGCCCGAGTGGGCCGAGCGCCCCGCCGACTACTGGGATGCTGCCGACCTGTATGAACGCGCCAATGGGCGGCTGTTCAAAGAGGTTGAGTTTGCCCTGCCGGTCGAACTGACCCTAGATCAGCAGCGGGAGCTGGTGGACGAATTCGCCCGGCATCTGACCGAGGGCGAGCGCCTGCCGTATACGCTGGCCATTCATGCCGGTAAAGGTGAGAACCCCCATTGCCACTTGATGATCTCTGAGCGGAAGAACGACGGTATCGAGCGCCCGGCTGACCAGTGGTTCAAGCGGTACAACGCCAAACAGCCAGAGCGGGGCGGGGCGCAGAAGTCCGAGAGCCTGAAGCCCAAGGCATGGCTTGAGCAGACCCGCGAGGCATGGGCCGACCATGCCAACCGGGCATTAGAGCGGGCTGGTCACGACGCCCGCATTGACCATAGAACACTTGAGGCGCAGGGCATCGAGCGCCTGCCGGGCATCCATCTTGGCCCCAACGTGGTGGAGATGGAGGGCCGGGGCATCCGCACCGAGCGGGCCGACACCGCCCTAGCCATCGACACGGCCAACGGCCAGATCATCGACTTACAAGAATACCGGGAGGTTATCGAGCATGAGCGCGATAGACAGAGTGAAGAAGTCCAGAGGCATCAACGAGTTAGCGGAGCAGATCGAACCGCTGGCCCAGAGCATGGCGACACTGGCCGACGAGGCCCGGCAGGTCATGAGCCAGACTCAGCAGGCCAGCGAGGCGCAGGCAGCGGAGTGGCTGAAAGCCCAACGCCAGACAGGGGCGGCATGGGTGGAGCTGGCCAAGGAGTTGCGGGAGGTAGCCGCCGAGGTGAGCAGCGCCGCGCAGAGCGCCCGGAGCGCCGCCCGTGGCTGGACATGGAAGTTGTGGGCCGGGGTCTTGATCGCTTCCGTGACGCCTATTCTGGCGCTGCTGATCGCATCATGGCTTTGGCTGGAGCCGCAAATCATCGAACAACAGGGGGGTATATGGCTGGTTTTCAAGCTCAAGTAAAGGGTGACCGCACCGCGCAAGCCATCGCCCGGCAGCTCAAGGCCATGGGCTGCGACCGGTACGACATCGGCATACGGGATGCCGCCAGCGGCAAGATGATGAACCGGGAATGGTCAGCCGCCGAAGTGCTCCAGAACACGCCATGGCTCAAGCGGATGAATGCCCAGGGCAATGACGTGTATATCAGGCCCGCCGAGCAGGAGCGGCATGGTTTGGTGCTGGTGGACGATCTCAGTGAGTTCGACTTGGATGACATGAAAGCCGAGGGCCGGGAGCCGGCGCTGATCGTGGAGACCAGCCCCAAGAACTATCAGGCATGGGTAAAAGTGGCTCAGGACGCCCCAGCAGGTCACAGGGGCGTAATCGCCCGGAAGCTGGCCCGCGAGTACGACGCCGACCCGGCCAGCGCCGACAGCCGCCACTATGGTCGCTTGGCGGGCTTCACCAACCGCAAGGACAAGCACACCACCCGCACCGGTTATCAGCCGTGGGTGCTGCTGCGTGAATCCAAGGGCAAGACCGCCACCGCAGGGCCGGAGCTGATGCAGCAGGCCGGGCAGGTGCTGGACAGCATTAAGCGCCAACAGGAACGGACGGCACGACTGGCCGAGATCACCGCCCCGCGGAGTGTGCGCCGGTATCGCCGCAGCGCCGTGGACGACTACCGCAGCGAAATGGCCGGGTTGGTCAAACGCTTCGGTGACGACCTCAGCAAGTGCGACTTCATTGCGGCTATGAAGCTGGCCAGCAAGGGCCGGGAGCCGGACGAGATCGCCAAGGCCATGGCCGAGGCCAGCCCCGCGATCATGGAGCGCAAGGCAGGCCATGAGGCCGATTACATCAAGCGCACGGTACAGAAAGTGATGGAGCTGCCGCAGGTGCAGGAGGCCCGCGCCGAGCTGGCGAAGCAGACCCAGAAGCAGCGCAGTCGGGGGCCAGATTTAAGTATGTAATGCTTGCGTTAGCGCTAACTGGTGGTATACTGTTAGCTCTAATGGAGGGTTTGAGATGAAAGACCAACACGACAAGCGTACCGGCAACCTGCTGGCCACCCCTAACGCTATACGACAGGCCCGCTTTGCCGAACAGCAGCGAGCCATGGGCCGCAAGGCCGCGAGCACCCCCCCCATAACTCTTCGCCTCATGACCGAGCGCGACCTGCCGATGCTCCATGATTGGCTCAACCGGCCGCACATCGTTGAGTGGTGGGGTGGTGACGAAGAGCGACCGACTCTTGATGAAGTGCTGGAACACTACCTGCCCAGAGCGATGGCGGAAGAGTCCGTAACACCGTACATCGCAATGCTGGGCGAGGAACCGATCGGCTATGCTCAGTCGTACGTCGCGCTCGGAAGCGGTGATGGCTGGTGGGAAGATGAAACTGATCCAGGAGTGCGAGGAATAGACCAGTCTCTGGCTGACCCGACACAGTTGAACAAAGGCCTAGGAACAAGGCTTGTCCGCGCTCTCGTTGAACTACTGTTCTCGGACCCCACCGTGACGAAGATTCAGACCGACCCGACTCCGAACAACCATCGAGCCATACGCTGCTATGAGAAGGCAGGATTCGTGCGGGAGAAGATCATCACCACGCCTGACGGGCCGGCGGTTTACATGGTTCAAACACGACAAGCCTTCGAGAGAAAGCGCGGTGTTGCCTAACAACTCATTCAAGCCGACGCCGCTTCGCGGCGCGGCTTAATTCAGGTGTTAGCGGTAATTTAACCAGATAGGAGTACAGACATATGAAAATCGTAAAAAGGATATTATTAGTATTGTTAAGTTTATTTTTTACAATTGTGTATTCAAATGCTCAAACTGACAACTTAACTTTGAAAATTGAGAATGTTTTAAAGGCAAAAAATGCCAGAATAGGAGTAGCAATATTCAACAGCAATGAGAAGGATACTTTGAAGATTAATAACGACTTCCATTTCCCGATGCAAAGCGTTATGAAATTTCCGATTGCTTTAGCCGTTTTGTCTGAGATAGATAAAGGGAATCTTTCTTTTGAACAAAAAATAGAGATTACCCCTCAAGACCTTTTGCCTAAAACGTGGAGTCCGATTAAAGAGGAATTCCCTAATGGAACAACTTTGACGATTGAACAAATACTAAATTATACAGTATCAGAGAGCGACAATATTGGTTGTGATATTTTGCTAAAATTAATCGGAGGAACTGATTCTGTTCAAAAATTCTTGAATGCTAATCATTTCACTGATATTTCAATCAAAGCAAACGAAGAACAAATGCACAAGGATTGGAATACCCAATATCAAAATTGGGCAACCCCAACAGCGATGAACAAACTGTTAATAGATACTTATAATAATAAGAACCAATTACTTTCTAAAAAAAGTTATGATTTTATTTGGAAAATTATGAGAGAAACAACAACAGGAAGTAACCGATTAAAAGGACAATTACCAAAGAATACAATTGTTGCTCATAAAACAGGGACTTCCGGAATAAATAATGGAATTGCAGCAGCCACTAATGATGTTGGGGTAATTACTTTACCGAATGGACAATTAATTTTTATAAGCGTATTTGTTGCAGAGTCCAAAGAAACTTCGGAAATTAATGAAAAGATTATTTCAGACATTGCAAAAATAACGTGGAATTACTATTTGAATAAATAAAAAACTACCGCTAACACTGGCTCATAGGCAATGGCGGGTTGAAGTGCAATTTGCAAAGTCGGTAGCCCGCCCGAGCGTTTTCTCGGTTTGACAGGAAAGGCTCACGCAAACCGCCACTGCCCATAGCCCAAACCGTTAGGCCGCATGGACACAACGCAGGTCACATTGATACACAAAATTCTAGCTGCGGCAGATGAGCGAAATCTGCCGCTCTGGATCGGTGGGGGCTGGGCGATCGATGCACGGCTAGGGCGTGTAACACGCAAGCACGATGATATTGATCTGACGTTTCCCGGCGAGAGGCGCGGCGAGCTCGAGGCAATAGTTGAAATGCTCGGCGGGCGCGTCATGGAGGAGTTGGACTATGGATTCTTAGCGGAGATCGGGGATGAGTTACTTGACTGCGAACCTGCTTGGTGGGCAGACGAAGCGTATGAAATCGCGGAGGCTCCGCAGGGCTCGTGCCCAGAGGCGGCTGAGGGCGTCATCGCCGGGCGGCCAGTCCGTTGTAACAGCTGGGAGGCGATCATCTGGGATTACTTTTACTATGCCGATGAAGTACCACCAGTGGACTGGCCTACAAAGCACATAGAGTCCTACAGGCTCGCATGCACCTCACTCGGGGCGGAAAAGGTTGAGGTCTTGCGTGCCGCTTTCAGGTCGCGATATGCGGCCTAACAATTCGTCCAAGCCGACGCCGCTTCGCGGCGCGGCTTAACTCAGGTGTTATGCAGCCAAATCCCAACAATTAAGGGTCTTAAAATGGTAAAAGATTGGATTCCCATCTCTCATGATAATTACAAGCAGGTGCAAGGACCGTTCTATCATGGAACCAAAGCCAATTTGGCGATTGGTGACTTGCTAACCACAGGGTTCATCTCTCATTTCGAGGACGGTCGTATTCTTAAGCACATCTACTTTTCAGCCTTGATGGAGCCAGCAGTTTGGGGAGCTGAACTTGCTATGTCACTGTCTGGCCTCGAGGGTCGCGGCTACATATACATAGTTGAGCCAACAGGACCGTTCGAAGACGATCCGAATCTTACGAACAAAAAATTTCCCGGTAATCCAACACAGTCCTATAGAACCTGCGAACCCTTGAGAATTGTTGGCGTTGTTGAAGACTGGGAGGGGCATCCTGTTGAATTAATAAGGGGAATGTTGGATTCGTTAGAGGACTTAAAGCGCCGTGGTTTACACGTCATTGAAGACTAGTCCTTTGCATAACAAAGCCATCAAACCGGACGCCAGAGATTCCGCGCCTGTTGCGCATGGCTTCGCCATTTTATGCGCAATAGGCGCGCCACCCTGTCGCCCGCACAATAAGGCTCCTCGCAGAGTTGCTTGAAAGTTGTTACGATTCAAATTCAATCATGAGATAGTCAGCAGATGAGCACTTCCAAGAACGCAGACAAGTAAGCCGCAGCAACCTTCATTTTTCGGTTGTTGCGGCGTTCTCATGAATCCTTTTGCTCTACGGGAGCGCCGCCAAATCCTTTGTTCAAGGAGATGGTTTCGTGCGCTCAAAAAACTTTAGTTGGCGGTACTCCCTTGCCGCCACGGTGTTGTTGTTATCACCGTTCGATTTATTGGCATCACTCGGCATGGACATGTACTTGCCAGCAGTGCCGTTTATGCCAAACGCGCTTGGTACGACAGCGAGCACAATTCAGCTTACGCTGACAACGTACTTGGTCATGATTGGTGCCGGTCAGCTCTTGTTTGGACCGCTATCGGACCGACTGGGGCGCCGCCCCGTTCTACTGGGAGGTGGCCTCGCCTACGTTGTGGCGTCAATGGGCCTCGCTCTTACGTCATCGGCTGAAGTCTTTCTGGGGCTTCGGATTCTTCAGGCTTGTGGTGCCTCGGCGTGCCTTGTTTCCACATTTGCAACAGTACGTGACATTTACGCAGGTCGCGAGGAAAGTAATGTCATTTACGGCATACTCGGATCCATGCTGGCCATGGTCCCGGCGGTAGGCCCATTGCTCGGAGCGCTCGTCGACATGTGGCTTGGGTGGCGGGCTATCTTTGCGTTTCTAGGTTTGGGCATGATCGCTGCATCTGCAGCAGCGTGGCGATTCTGGCCTGAAACCCGGGTGCAACGAGTTGCGGGCTTGCAATGGTCGCAGCTGCTACTCCCCGTTAAGTGCCTGAACTTCTGGTTGTACACGTTGTGTTACGCCGCTGGAATGGGTAGCTTCTTCGTCTTTTTCTCCATTGCGCCCGGACTAATGATGGGCAGGCAAGGTGTGTCTCAGCTTGGCTTCAGCCTGCTGTTCGCCACAGTGGCAATTGCCATGGTGTTTACGGCTCGTTTTATGGGGCGTGTGATACCCAAGTGGGGCAGCCCAAGTGTCTTGCGAATGGGAATGGGATGCCTGATAGCTGGAGCAGTATTGCTTGCCATCACCGAAATATGGGCTTCGCAGTCCGTGTTAGGCTTTATTGCTCCAATGTGGCTAGTGGGTATTGGTGTCGCCACAGCGGTATCTGTGTCGCCCAATGGCGCTCTTCGAGGATTCGACCATGTTGCTGGAACGGTCACGGCAGTCTACTTCTGCTTGGGCGGTGTACTGCTAGGAAGCATCGGAACGTTGATCATTTCGCTGTTGCCGCGCAACACGGCTTGGCCGGTTGTCGTGTACTGTTTGACCCTTGCAACAGTCGTGCTCGGTCTGTCTTGTGTTTCCCGAGTGAAGGGCTCTCGCGGCCAGGGGGAGCATGATGTGGTCGCGCTACAAAGTGCGGAAAGTACATCAAATCCCAATCGTTGAGAGAATGTGGCAAGCTATCGCCCAACAAATCGCTGCAGCCGACCCAAAACCGCTACGCGGTTTCGGTCGGCTGAGCTCAGGCGTTAGGCCTCGCCGAAGCGAAAGATCGCTACTTGAAGTGTTGACGCCTTTGTTTTAAAGTTTCGCGTCTATCTTTCTGATTTTGTTAAAAAATCAGACTTTGATTAATCATGTTAGACGTCAGAGGTATTTTGACTTAAACGCCTCTGAGGTCGAATTAACGTTAGCCACCAAGAAGGTGCCATGAAAACATTTGCCGCATATGTAATTATCGCGTGTCTTTCGAGTACGGCATTAGCTGGTTCAATTACAGAAAATACGTCTTGGAACAAAGAGTTCTCTGCCGAAGCCGTCAATGGTGTCTTCGTGCTTTGTAAAAGTAGCAGTAAATCCTGCGCTACCAATGACTTAGCTCGTGCATCAAAGGAATATCTTCCAGCATCAACATTTAAGATCCCCAACGCAATTATCGGCCTAGAAACTGGTGTCATAAAGAATGAGCATCAGGTTTTCAAATGGGACGGAAAGCCAAGAGCCATGAAGCAATGGGAAAGAGACTTGACCTTAAGAGGGGCAATACAAGTTTCAGCTGTTCCCGTATTTCAACAAATCGCCAGAGAAGTTGGCGAAGTAAGAATGCAGAAATACCTTAAAAAATTTTCCTATGGCAACCAGAATATCAGTGGTGGCATTGACAAATTCTGGTTGGAAGGCCAGCTTAGAATTTCCGCAGTTAATCAAGTGGAGTTTCTAGAGTCTCTATATTTAAATAAATTGTCAGCATCTAAAGAAAACCAGCTAATAGTAAAAGAGGCTTTGGTAACGGAGGCGGCACCTGAATATCTAGTGCATTCAAAAACTGGTTTTTCTGGTGTGGGAACTGAGTCAAATCCTGGTGTCGCATGGTGGGTTGGGTGGGTTGAGAAGGAGACAGAGGTTTACTTTTTCGCCTTTAACATGGATATAGACAACGAAAGTAAGTTGCCGCTAAGAAAATCCATTCCCACCAAAATCATGGAAAGTGAGGGCATCATTGGTGGCTAAAACAAAGTTAAACATCATGAGGGAAGTGGTGATCGCCGAAGTATCGACTCAACTATCAGAGGTAGTTGGCGTCATCGAGCGCCATCTCGAACCGACGTTGCTGGCCGTACATTTGTACGGCTCCGCAGTGGATGGCGGCCTGAAGCCACACAGTGATATTGATTTGCTGGTTACGGTGACCGTAAGGCTTGATGAAACAACGCGGCGAGCTTTGATCAACGACCTTTTGGAAACTTCGGCTTCCCCTGGAGAGAGCGAGATTCTCCGCGCTGTAGAAGTCACCATTGTTGTGCACGACGACATCATTCCGTGGCGTTATCCAGCTAAGCGCGAACTGCAATTTGGAGAATGGCAGCGCAATGACATTCTTGCAGGTATCTTCGAGCCAGCCACGATCGACATTGATCTGGCTATCTTGCTGACAAAAGCAAGAGAACATAGCGTTGCCTTGGTAGGTCCAGCGGCGGAGGAACTCTTTGATCCGGTTCCTGAACAGGATCTATTTGAGGCGCTAAATGAAACCTTAACGCTATGGAACTCGCCGCCCGACTGGGCTGGCGATGAGCGAAATGTAGTGCTTACGTTGTCCCGCATTTGGTACAGCGCAGTAACCGGCAAAATCGCGCCGAAGGATGTCGCTGCCGACTGGGCAATGGAGCGCCTGCCGGCCCAGTATCAGCCCGTCATACTTGAAGCTAGACAGGCTTATCTTGGACAAGAAGAAGATCGCTTGGCCTCCCGCGCAGATCAGTTGGAAGAATTTGTTCACTACGTGAAAGGCGAGATCACCAAGGTAGTCGGCAAATAATGTCTAACAATTCGTTCAAGCCGACGCCGCTTCGCGGCGCAGCTTAATTCAGGCGTTAGATGCACTAAGCACATAATTGCTCACAGCCAAACTATCAGGTCAAGTCTGCTTTTATTATTTTTAAGCGTGCATAATAAGCCCTACACAAATTGGGAGATATATCATGAAAGGCTGGCTTTTTCTTGTTATCGCAATAGTTGGCGAAGTAATCGCAACATCCGCATTAAAATCTAGCGAGGGCTTTACTAAGCTTGCCCCTTCCGCCGTTGTCATAATCGGTTATGGCATCGCATTTTATTTTCTTTCTCTGGTTCTGAAATCCATCCCTGTCGGTGTTGCTTATGCAGTCTGGTCGGGACTCGGCGTCGTCATAATTACAGCCATTGCCTGGTTGCTTCATGGGCAAAAGCTTGATGCGTGGGGCTTTGTAGGTATGGGGCTCATAATTGCTGCCTTTTTGCTCGCCCGATCCCCATCGTGGAAGTCGCTGCGGAGGCCGACGCCATGGTGACGGTGTTCGGCATTCTGAATCTCACCGAGGACTCCTTCTTCGATGAGAGCCGGCGGCTAGACCCCGCCGGCGCTGTCACCGCGGCGATCGAAATGCTGCGAGTCGGATCAGACGTCGTGGATGTCGGACCGGCCGCCAGCCATCCGGACGCGAGGCCTGTATCGCCGGCCGATGAGATCAGACGTATTGCGCCGCTCTTAGACGCCCTGTCCGATCAGATGCACCGTGTTTCAATCGACAGCTTCCAACCGGAAACCCAGCGCTATGCGCTCAAGCGCGGCGTGAGCTACCTGAACGATATCCAAGGATTTCCTGACCCTGCGCTCTATCCCGATATTGCTGAGGCGGACTGCAGGCTGGTGGTTATGCACTCAGCGCAGCGGGATGGCATCGCCACCCGCACCGGTCACCTTCGACCCGAAGACGCGCTCGACGAGATTGTGCGGTTCTTCGAGGCGCGGGTTTCCGCCTTGCGACGGAGCGGGGTCGCTGCCGACCGGCTCATCCTCGATCCGGGGATGGGATTTTTCTTGAGCCCCGCACCGGAAACATCGCTGCACGTGCTGTCGAACCTTCAAAAGCTGAAGTCGGCGTTGGGGCTTCCGCTATTGGTCTCGGTGTCGCGGAAATCCTTCTTGGGCGCCACCGTTGGCCTTCCTGTAAAGGATCTGGGTCCAGCGAGCCTTGCGGCGGAACTTCACGCGATCGGCAATGGCGCTGACTACGTCCGCACCCACGCGCCTGGAGATCTGCGAAGCGCAATCACCTTCTCGGAAACCCTCGCGAAATTTCGCAGTCGCGACGCCAGAGACCGAGGGTTAGATCATGCCTAGCATTCACCTTCCGGCCGCCCGCTAGCGGACCCTGGTCAGGTTCCGCGAAGGTGGGCGCAGACATGCTGGGCTCGTCAGGATCAAACTGCACTATGAGGCGGCGGTTCATACCGCGCCAGGGGAGCGAATGGACAGCGAGGAGCCTCCGAACGTTCGGGTCGCCTGCTCGGGTGATATCGACGAGGTTGTGCGGCTGATGCACGACGCTGCGGCGTGGATGTCCGCCAAGGGAACGCCCGCCTGGGACGTCGCGCGGATCGACCGGACATTCGCGGAGACCTTCGTCCTGAGATCCGAGCTCCTAGTCGCGAGTTGCAGCGACGGCATCGTCGGCTGTTGCACCTTGTCGGCCGAGGATCCCGAGTTCTGGCCCGACGCCCTCAAGGGGGAGGCCGCATATCTGCACAAGCTCGCGGTGCGACGGACACATGCGGGCCGGGGTGTCAGCTCCGCGCTGATCGAGGCTTGCCGCCATGCCGCGCGAACGCAGGGGTGCGCCAAGCTGCGGCTCGACTGCCACCCGAACCTGCGTGGCCTATACGAGCGGCTCGGATTCACCCACGTCGACACTTTCAATCCCGGCTGGGATCCAACCTTCATCGCAGAACGCCTAGAACTCGAAATCTAACGTCCGTTCGGGCATCGAGGTCCATGTCGGGGTGGGACGGGCCCGTGGCTTCAAGATCACTTGCAGTCCGACCGCGATGTCTTGGTTGCGCGAGAGGTTGTCGACAGGCCATGCTGAGTGTGCGATGGTTGATCGCTTCCTCGCCGCTCTCCACGGCGACGATGGCCGCCGCCATCAGCAAGTGCGCCAGTTCCCCTATGGTGCCCTCGCTGCGTGTGAGCAGGTAGCGAGCCATGTCCAGCGTGGCAATTGGGGAAGGCCGGCGCAGCGGGAGCGAAGCGGCGAAGCTGGCCAGCAGTGAGCAGCAATCGTCGTTGGCCTCCCATACCGGCAGCATCATCGGCTCGAAGCGATTTTCCAACTGGTCATCGGAGCGGATGGCTAGGTAGGCGTCGCGCGTGCCTACCCCAACCAACGGGATGCGCAGTTCGTTGCCGAGGAAGCGCAGCAGGTTGAGGAATTCCCGGCGGTTGACGCTGTTGCCGGCCAGCACGTTGTGCAGCTCGTCGATCACCAGCATGCGCACGCCGACCTTGCGCAGCAGTGCCAGAGCCAGTTGCTCCATTTCCGGCAACCGTGGGCGTGGGCGCAGCGGCGCGCCCATCGCGGCGAGCAGCGCGACGTAGAAGCGGATCACGGACGGCTCGGACGGCATCTGCACGACCAACACCGGGATGTGCTCCTGGTCGGCGTCGGAGCTGGCCGGGTGGGTGCGGCGGAACTTCTCGACGATCATCGACTTGCCATTGTTGGTCGGGCCAACCAGCAGCAGGTTGGGCATGCGTTGCTTGTTTGGCCACGCATAAAGGGCTTCCAGCCGGTTCAGCGCCTCGACTGCGCGCGGATAGCCGATCCAGCGGTCGGCGCGAAGGCGCTGGATGCGCTCGTCCGCCGGAAGACGGGCCAAGCCCTGGGCCGCCGGCAGCAGGTGGGACAGGTCGATGATGGGATATTCGTCCACGGCTACCACTCCTCAATCTGGTCGAACGGTTTGGCGGGTGGCAAGTTGTCTGCCTGCGGGTCGGCAATATCCGTATCCGGCGGAACGGGCTTGTCCGGCCGAGCTGATGTCTTGAGGTGCTGGCGGCGATCCGCGTCACGCCGCGCCTTGCGTGTGGCCTTCTGCGCGCTGGTCACAATCTCACGCATCTGGCCGATCATGCGGAACAGCGCCGACTCATCCACCTGTTCGCGCCCTTGCTGCCGCAGTTTCGCCAGCGCCTGCCGTTGTTCCCAGAGGGTGACAGCCGGATGCGACAAGGTACGGTAGGGAATTTCCAGGTAATGCTGTCCCTCCGGTTCCAGGACCCAGATACGGCTGATGTCGCGCGGATCGCGCCGGATCAGAAAGGACGGCCAGCGTTCACGCCGCGCAATCCACGGCTTGAGCGCATCGGCGTAGTAGTGGATGTGGTCGATGACAAAGCCGGTGCGGGTCAGCGTGCGCCGGAGGATCGGCAGAAAATCGACCAGGAACGAAGTAGCGCGTGTGACGACGGCCGGTACGCCGACACGCGCCACGGCCTCGGCCCAGCGCGCGGCCGGCGGTTGGAGCAGGCCGTTGTGCACCGAACCGTGGTAGGTGCCGACCGCCAATGTGAGCCAGCGCTCTAGCTCGCGCAGCGTCAGGGCGGCCTTGTTTTCGGAATCGTAGTCGCCGCGCTGGTCAGGGTTGGAGAAGGTCGTTCCCGGCAGTTCGTCGTGAATCATCTGCATCGCCGTGCCGATGATCCGTTCCACGATGCCGCCATAGTGCGGCTGTCCCAGCGGGCGATAGTCCAGCCGGATGCCATGCTGCTCGCAACCCCGGCGCAGGGCCTCGCTCTTGAACTCGGCCGCGTTGTCTAGGTAGAGCAGCAAGGGCTTGCCGCTCATCTGCCAATCCATTTCCACGTTCAGTCCTTCCAGCCAAGGGCGCTTGTCGCAGGCGACATGCACGAGGCACAGGCCAACCGAAACGGCAGACGGCGCTTCCAGCGTGACGACCATGCCGAGCACGCAGCGGGTGAACACGTCGATGGCGAGGGTCAGGTACGGGCGGCCAATAGGTTGCCGGTCGCGGTCATCGACCACGATCAGGTCGATGACCGTATGGTCTATCTGCACCTGCTCCAGCGGCGCGGTCACGGCAGGAGGCTCGCCGCCCACACCTTGTAGGTCACGAGCGGCATCCTGGCCTTCCCGCCGGCGGATGACCTAAAGGTTAGCTTGTTTTTTTTGATTAAATCTTTAGTATTCAGAGTCATACATTAATTTTTAGTAAGCAAGCCAAAGCGACAAAACGAGCATGCCTACTAATACGCTGTTATGTGCTTTCTCTAAAGCAAGCCAGATTCACTAAAACTTTCTTCTGGCTGGCCGCATCGGTCGTTTCGAATTAGCCCCCTTTAAAATGCCGTTTTGATGCCTTATTTTGGCTAAAACGGGGTGTTTTAAGTTTCTGTTTTTATTGGTTTTGTTTTTGTTGAGAACTTTCAGGTAAATGATAGTCTTCAAATCAAATGTTTTTTGGAGCCACAGCATGGAAAAATCAAAGCAATTATATAATCAAGTGAACTTCTCACATCAGGACTTGCAAGAACATATCTTTAGCAATTGTACTTTTATACATTGTAATTTTAAGCGCTCAAACCTCCGAGATACACAGTTCATTAACTGTACTTTCATAGAGCAGGGGGCATTGGAAGGGTGCGATTTTTCTTATGCTGATCTTCGAGATGCTTCATTTAAAAACTGTCAGCTTTCAATGTCCCATTTTAAGGGGGCAAATTGCTTTGGTATTGAACTGAGAGATTGTGATCTTAAAGGAGCAAATTTTAGTCAAGTTAGTTTTGTAAATCAGGTTTCGAATAAAATGTACTTTTGTTCTGCATACATAACAGGTTGTAACTTATCCTATGCCAATTTTGAGCAGCAGCTTATTGAAAAATGTGACCTGTTCGAAAATAGATGGATTGGTGCAAATCTTCGAGGCGCTTCATTTAAAGAATCAGATTTAAGCCGTGGTGTTTTTTCGGAAGACTGCTGGGAACAGTTTAGAGTACAAGGCTGTGATTTAAGCCATTCAGAGCTTTATGGTTTAGATCCTCGAAAGATTGATCTTACGGGTGTAAAAATATGCTCGTGGCAACAGGAACAGTTACTGGAGCAATTAGGGGTAATCATTGTTCCTGACTAAGCGCAAGATTCGGCTACGCACATAACAAACGCTTTAAGACGGATTCGCAACGTTTGGCGGTTTTAGTTTGAATTGGCTTTTGTATTTACGGTGTAATAATTGAGTGTTGTGGTAGCGTTGCTCACCACTTAAGCGGGCGTTAGCAGTAAAGAGTATTACAATTAATCTATTATGGTGAGGGTTAAATTATTCTAGAACTAGATTCTGTAGCTAAAGAGCTAATAAGTCTCGCTGAAGAGTTATTTGGAGAGATGGTTAATCAATGGAGTTATTGTGGTATAGAAATTAATGACCACTCTCCACATTTGGCGTACTACCCAGATACTAACGAAGTTGCTATTTCATTAAGTGAACGAGTAAAGAATGACGATATTCAGCTGATTTTTCAGTTGGCTCATGAGGTTTGTCATTTACTATATCCAACTATGGATATAGCGCGGGTCAAGGCTAGCGATCCGTAAGGCCACGGTATTGCGCGCCGGCACTCGCAGTTTTTGAGCCTTGCACACCTGAGTGACTTCGCGGTGAAAGGCCGCTAGGCTGCGCTTCTGCTTGGTCAGGAACCGCTTTTGCAGTAGCTCGTGGATGACGCGCTCGACCGGTTCCGGCAAGCGCCCCTTACCTTTACCTCCACCGGACTGGCCGGGCACCAGATCCGTCACGAGGCCGCTGCCTTGCCGGGCACGCCGGATCAGAACGTATACCTGGCGCCGAGACAAGCCCAGCGCCTGAGCCGCCATATCGGCCGCTTCGTGCCCGACCGTCTCCGACTGCGCCAACGGACTGATGATCTCCGCACGACGGCGCGCACGCTCCCAAGCCTCATCAGGCAGAGTGGCCACGCCTTGTTCTGGAATCCGTGGGGTGTCCGTCGCCATGCTCACCTCGCTTTGGTGCACACGAGTATTGAGCATAGTCGAGATTGGTGCAGATCACTTCTGATATTGAACTGTCAGGAGCTGGCTGCACAACAGCCATTACGCCCAATCAACTGGTGCAGTCGTCTTCTGAAAATGACACCACCTTCCAGAAACGAACAGACTTCGCTAGTTCGCACCCGGAAGGCGGCGCGAATCAAAACACCCCATCTTGACAGGTTAACCAAGTCGGTTACACTTACACGCATTGATAGGCGACAGCCAGGAGGTGAACCATGAACATGAAGCGCAAGCCGAAGGCGCCAGGCGAAGTCCTGGAAACGCAGTTCATGCAGCCGAACCAAATCACCCAAAAGGAGCTGGCCAGCCATACCGGGGTTCTAGGGATTTTCCGTCCAAAAACGACAAAGTGCTCTGGAGGCCGCGCCGTCCGTGGCCTCCAGAGGGGTATTACTTTTCGCTGACGGGTAAATATCCCTCGATTGAGCGCATAAGCTCCTCCAGATCTGGCAATTTTTCGCTCAATTCGAAGTGGTAAGTCCCCTTGAGGTTAATGTTGTGCCAGGCCACAGGGGATGCCTGTTTGACGATATCTATTCTCTTGGTATCTCCTTGGTATTCGAAGCTGGTCAACAGCTGGCTGAGTATCCTGGAGTTGAAGTAAACGATGGCATTGGTGACCAGGCGAGCGCACTCATTCCATAGCTGGATTTCTTCGTCTGAACTGCCCCGGAACTGATCCCCATTGACGCTGCTCACGGCCCGACGCAGTTGGTGATAGGCCTCTCCCCGGTTCAGCGCGCGCTGAACATAGTTTCTTAAACTGGCATCATCGATGTAGCACAGTAGATAATTCGCTTTCACCAGGCGATTGTATTCCGTCAGGGCTTCCAGCAGCGGGTGATTGCGCTTGTACTCCGAGAGCTTTCTCACCAAGGTGGCTTGCGTTGTTTTCCGCTGCTTAAGTGATACTGCAATCCGTTGGATGGTATCCCAGTGCTGCGCAATACGATGGGTATTGATTGGCTTTTTTAAGCACAGCTGAATTCGGTGTTCTTTGTCTTCCTTGACATCAAACATGTCATTGATCACTTTGCCAACCTGGGCATAGCGTGGGGCAAACTGGTATCCGAACAGATCCAGTAACGCGAAGTTCACATGGTTCACCCCATGGGTATCGGTTGAGAGCACATCCGGAATGATGTCTGACGTATTGCTCATCAACAAATCAAAGATGTAGTGCGATTCATGTTCGTTGGCGCCGATCACTCTGGCGTTGATCGCAGCGTGATTGGCGATCAAGGTCATGGCAGAAACACCTTTTTGAGTGCCAAAGTACTTCGACGAATAACGGGTTTTGAAGGTCTCGCGCCGGGCTTCGAACTTTTGACCATCGGCACTGGCGTGGATCACATCTTCCTGGATGTTGTAGTACCGGAAGATGGGTAGCTTGGCTGTCGCGTTATTGATGTTGTCGTTAGCAGCATTCAATGTTTCCAGGCGAAGATAGTTCGCCTGGATAGTGCTGAGCTGATCATAGGTACGATCAGAGATCTGTGCCATGCCGTAAATGCCTTGATTGGTTGCATTGCCGACCAGAATTGCCAACAGGTCATATTCATGGGAACGGCTTCTGGATTGGGAACCCAGCACATGAGCGAAGCAGTCAATGAAACCGGTGTCACGATCAACCATGCGCAGTACATCCGCAATCCCCGTTGTGGGAATTTGCTGGAAGAAGGGATTGTTGACCAGATGATGTTTGCTGGCCGAAGGCAGGCGCCAGAAGCGTTTACCCTGCGGATTACGCAAGATGATATTCCGGTTGTCTTCCTGTTCAAGATATTCGCCGACTTCGTACAAACGGGTATCCAATTCCATGGCCATCTGTTTGATCAGCTTTTCAGGCTCCTCCGCTAATTTTGTAAAATGGCTCTGTTGAAGCAGCGTATATTTGTTTTTTCGCCAATGTTCCCCGTCGATCAGGTCGGCGTCGAGTGCCCGGTATTTAGTGATATCAGGCAGCGTCAGCTGGCCATTCAGGCGATCAGGAATCTGTTGATAGAGGAACCACTCATAACGATCGATCAGGATATTCCCTTCACCATCCAGCAGGAATTCACGTGATTTTTTGGAAAGGAGTCTGGTGTCGGCAGTTTGCAACTGAGCGTCCTGGCCGTTGAGTTCGTTTTGTGTTTTCGCCAAGGCGGCCGCTAAGTGCTGGGTGCCGTCGCAGCCTTCGAAGCGCAGACATAGGAACAACTCTCGCAGCAAACCTTTCCGCAGACTTTCTTTCTCGTCGCAGTACTGCCACATGGCTTCATCGACCGATCGTCGCTGCTCGTTCAGGAAGAGACATACAGATTCCAGATCCCTTTTGGTCAGCAGGCTCAGTGCTTGCTGTCTTACTGTTGCAAACGGTAGTTGCAGATCAATGCTGTCATCAATGAACAGGTGCAGTACTTCAGCTGCCTTGCTGACATTTTTAGCTGCTTTTTGCCAATCCTTAAACACCGCTTCCTGCGCATAATCCTTTGCCTTCTGTTTGGTCTGTCTGACATGATGCACAAAGCCATCGGCAATACGTTCCAGCGCTTGCTGCCATCGCGTTTGAAGATAGCACAATAAATACAGCCATTGGCTGCCTACGGTTTGACGTTTCAGTTTGGCACCGTAGTAGTCGACTTTCTCTGCCAGGTGTTGCAGATTTTTCTGCGACAGTGATAGCGTGCTCAACAGCAGATCCACTTCCGGCATCCAATGCTGGATATGGCGATAGACAATCAGTTCTTTCTCCAACTCGGTTCCGGTGAAGTTACGAGCCGATTGTCGCAACTGTCGGAACGGCAGTGGACCTGTGCCGTTCACGAGCTCCGCCAGTGCTTGCTTAAGACCGCGTGACATTGCACGCTCAAGGTGCGCGGCCATGTGTTCCTGTTCGTCTCCCACCACCTGACTGATGATCTTTTGCAGCGTGCTGTAGGCAGGGATTGCGATCTTCTGCCCCGAACAATATTCAATGGCCGCATCGAAGAGGTGCCTAGGCGCTGTCCAGGCTCTGGCTTGCTGGGATAAGTAATCTCTCAACGCCGCTCCATGGTCTTTGACATTCCAGCGCTGGTAGTTGCAGAGCTGGAAAACACGTTGGTAAATCCGTTCTTTCTCTTTTGGCGTGAGATTAAAGGGTCTACAGCCTGGGCCTGGTAGAACGGTTTGATAAACGTATTTGAGGTCCTGCTTGATCTGATGAAAGCCGGGATTCAGCACCACCGGCTTGGCTTTGAAATAGCCCAGCAGTACCACCAGCATGTAACGCTGGCCCCGATGACGGAGGCTTTTAGCGATCGCCAGTTCCTTATCGTTCAGCGAGAAAAAGAAGCGTTGGTCGGCGGAGGTGAAAGCGGGGGGTCCATATAACTCATCTTGTTCTGCCTCGGACAAGATTTGGACACGTTCTTCGAATGCCATGGATTTAGCCCAAAAAGACTAAATCTTACTCAAACAGAGCCCAAATAGGGATCTCGAAAAAAGTAATACCCCTCTGGAGGCCACAGACGGCGGGGCCTCCAGAGCACTTTGTCGTTTTTGGACGGAAAATCCCTAGAACCCCATCAACCAAAGTTAAAGGCTAAGGTCATTTTCGGGGGGATGGGCGCAAAACCCCTTGTTAGGTGGAGAAAATATGACCCAAACGAAAAAAAATTATTATGGACAAATCAGAACATTGTAAAGAAGTTTACGCATATTACGGTTTAGCGATGTATCGTGCTCAATGTGTGGAGCAATCGATTATTCAGTTGCTCATCTTTTGTGATTTATACGAAAGAGAGGCAAAGTCTAAGCACACCCAAGAGGAGTGGGAGGCTAAGTTTGATAGCTTTGATCAGGAAGTTAGTGATAAGACGATGGGTAGACTAATAGGACATCTAAAATCTTTAAACGTACTTCAAGCGACTACAGAATCGTTGCTAGCTAAGGCACTCAAGGAACGTAACTTCTTGGCTCATAGTTATTTCCAAGCTAAAGCTATGGATTTTATGAACGCGTCTGGGCGTAATAAGATGATTACAGGGTTGGAAAAATCAATAGAGTTGTTCAATGAGGTTGAGGACATCCTAAACCCAATCACAATGACTGTCGCAGCAAAGTATGGGTTAACCGAGGAAGTTATTGCAAATATTCAAAAACAGGCTCTGGAAGATGCGAAAACCGACCTTTAACAAACGACTATGGCGTCAATAACTAATTTTTAGCTATGTTCTAATCCTACATGATGCATCTCTTAGCATATCACAACCATCTTGCGAACACATGCAATAATAGCAAGCGTTTAAGGTTTCAAGATGCTTTTTCTAATCTGACAAAAACGTTTTAATACACAGCTCTAAAACATTTTTGTCCAGATACGTGTTCCAGCGGATGGTCAGACAACCAGTATGATACTTTTATAGTCAATTGTTGTGAGATTGAAACATGGTAGTACCAATTGGTATGAATCTTTATTTATGTCAGCGTGACATTTAGAACGGTACTGACAGGCTTACTTGAACATTTAGTATGAAACTTTATTTCTCTCCCAAATCTACGGGGACTTCAAACCATAAATATACACGGTATCCACCACCTAAACTACACCACAAGCCGCTGTTACGACACCAATAACCTTAACTACCTCACTCGCTTTAACTCGAATGAAGCGAGCTTCGCTCGCAAAGAATCAAGCTCCCTTTCGCGTCTTCGACGCTAACGAATAAGGGCTTCGCCCTAAATATTTCTACTCCTTGGTGGCTTCGCCACTGCTAAGACCCCCTGGAAAAAAGTTTGGCGTAGCCAAACATAGATATGGATAGATAAAGATAGAAATAAATCGATATGAATAGTATTTACCAATCTAAGAAGCGGCGAAGCCGCTGGTTCTCCCAGGGGGGAGAATGCTCAAGAGGCGGCGAAGCCGACCTTATAGTTACAGCACGTGCGGATGGAGCGAAGCGGTGGGGGAGAGGCACCAATGAGTACCTTAAAGTGTGGTGGATACCGTGTATAGTTGACTAATTTTTGTTCGATAGTGGTTCAAATGAGGTCCGATTTAGACCTCAATATTTGAAAACGAAGTATTAAGTCAAAGCTGATAATGGCCAAGCAAATGTACTCAAGGAGTTGTCTGACTCTTTGATTTTCTCCACAAGGTCATCCGCTCCGACTTCAATACCACATTCATACAGTCCATAAACCTCTTTTACAAAGAAAGGTTCGTCCGAACTAGTATCCTTTACCATTTTTCGATTAAGGCATTCATTAATAAATGTTCTAGAGACATGTAAGTTCTCAGGATGTTGCCTGTTCCAGGTATCGATCGTATGCATTCTGGAATCTTTGATATGAGCGAGGTGCTGACTAATTTGTCCTCCAATTATCGACACTATGACAGTAATCGAAAACAATATTACTTTTAGACTAAGACGGATCGCAGATTTCATGCAGTATTCCTATTATAGAGGGGGATTTATTCTGATTTGGTGCTTAACGAGGTTGTTTGTGAAAGCTCTATCAAGTTGTAGTTAGGTCATGACATAAAAGGAACACCAGCCTTTTCTAGGTCTTGCCATGTAAGGGGGGCGTTCTTCACTGTACGGGGTGTTTCAAAGTGAACATTTTCGGCTTCTGAAATAAACATTCCTCTATCAGGATTTAAAAGATCCATGATTAAAGTGCCATCGGGATGGACAATAAACTCCAATTGATATCCCTCCGGTACATTTGGCCATTTATAATCCTCAGGAATGATGCCTTTAAGCCTTTGCGAGACAATGGAGACTGTCAAAACTTCATCTTTATCAATTTTTATCATATCAATCATACTCTTCGTTAATATTTGTACCAAAGCTCATATGGAAACTAAGTTGATCAAATTATCAACTAGCTCAGCATGAGGTTTTCCTAACATACGTATAAAAATATATGGTAACATTAGTATTGTTTTTTATACGCGAATGACATCTATTATTCAATGTTTAGTCTAGACTGCCTAAGAATGGTTGAGGAAAAGCTAATGTTTAGAACAAAGTATTTACTGATAGCACTATCTTGTACTGCTTTGATTTGCCTGATTTTCTTTAATAGCGGAGCATACAAAGACAATTTCGAGGTGGTGGCCAAGGTATGTGGTCTACTATCACTAGCTAGCTGGCTAGAACGTACAAAGCAGATATAACAGATAGTCGTCATGTGGCCAAAACCTATACATCCATATCTACTTAAAAAGCATGCGTACAGGTGTGCTCTAGATCCATATCGACACACGTTGATGACACTCCAGAACTATGACGACCTGATAAACCTAGATCTGCAGGTGCTTGATACTCTATATCAACTAGAACATTTGATAGTCAGTCATTTAGAAAAAATGACAAACCATCATATTAACTCAATTACTAGTGGTAAGTACCTTTTCGGCTTGAAACTAATAGAGGCGGCTATACACAGACTTCCAGTACCGACATTCGAAAATATTGAACTGACATCGCGATCAGATAACGGCGTAAGACAAATCCTCGCGATAAAAGTGTTGTAACTGAGAATATTTGAACTAGGAGACTCAAGATTGGAAAGCGCAGTAACTAAAACAAGATGTACTGCTAAGCGCAATACATCAACGAACATCGAAAGGGCATGCTCTGCTAGTTTAGAAGAATTACTTTCAACCTATAAATTAATTGAAAGTATGGGAAGGTATGATCCTCTCTGGATCTCTTTCGAAAGAAACAGAATTGAACAAATTTGCAAAGTTAAAGAATGGACTAGGGTTGGTTTAAAAGAGCTCAATTGTATTTTGTCTTTGAAAGATATGATTAAGCTCGCCAAGAAAGAACCTAACCTAACACCACTACTTGACAGGTTATCAGGGTGTTATCGCGTTAGAAGTACCAATACTTACATGGTAAGTACCTCAAGCGAACTCGATTTGTTGAAGATTGAATTTACAGCAGCAGCACGATTTACTGTCGCAAGTTGGATGTACATTGCATTTTCTACCCATTTTGAGGACGGAGTTGAGCTAGGTTGGTCAACCATTGATGCAATATTCGAATCTCAATCACTCCCTTCAACACATCCAGACACATGGACAATGGACAATTTCTTATACATCTAGGAGGTAATAATATGATGCATTACAAAGACTCTGTATTTTCACCAGAATGGGGGCAGTTCACCAGAAGAATAGTTATATTGGCATTTTCTCTAACAATTGTAGGTTTAGCTGCATGGCGATTCTCTCAATTAGAGTCTTTTAATCTGCTTTATATAGTAATTCTTCTTCTTGGTATCCTTATCCAGGGGCTATACCCAATTTATGCTGAACGCAAAGAATTGAGACGCAAGCTTTACAGAAGACACTTGAGTACACTTAATATTGATATTCTCGAGAAGTATTTAAATCAAGCTGAAAGCGATATAGAACGAGATTTGATAGAAGACACCATTTCCACAATACGTTATTGATTGGTGATTGAATGGATATCAAATTCGACACTACTGAAATCTATCACGAGAATCGACACCAAAACCTTATGCGTATAGTCAACCAAGACTACAACCGTAAGATTCAGAACTTATGTAGACATTTAGATATGCCTCACTTGGCCAGTTATCTCAGCCACAGATCCAAGCCTCAGAAGAACATCAGTCACAGACTAGCTAGAAACATAGAAACAAAGCTCGGTATGCCTATTGGACAACTTGATGAGGCCATTTCTACCATAAATGTAGACCCAACAATTGATGATAACCTCCCAATTGACAAGCTTGCCAGATCTAGGAATTTAGAGATCCTATTGACCCTTATAGGGAATGGCAATATTAGCAAATTGAACTCAGAGCTAGGTTGTCATTTGAACAATCATTTAGGGCCCAATAAATCCCGTATGCTAGGAAAAAAGTTAGCAACCAGAATTGAAACTAAACTAGGGCTACGCCCTGGCACCATGAGCGTGAAATGTACTTTCAATGATTTTCTACCATATTTAAACAGGGACCAATTGACTAGGCATATCGAGTCTAAACAAGAAGAGTATGATGAACGAATGTCAAAACGTAGAATAATAATTGAACAAAGGAATGATATCGTGAGCCAGATGTTGAAGAAGATAGCCAGCTTTCTGGAAGGCAGTGGTACACATGAAATATTAGAGGATTCTGATATTAGAAAGGTGTATATCCCTGTGCCAAACCACAAAAATGAACTCCCAATATTAGTTAGCTGCGAAACTAAGCCATCAAACAGATTCTTAATTTTATGCTCTAAAGGTATGACAGAGCGACACGATAAACTCACAAACATGATTTTAAGCGATAGGGATAAGTTTGAAACAGATGTCGGTGAAATGGACCATTATCCAAAAATCGCTGTAATAAACGCCTATGACCGAGAGTTGGCGATGCCATCGTTGAATAACCCAGAAATTACATTAATTATTAAAAAGGCTTTGTATCAGCTCAGTAACTTGACAGACGACTATTTGCTAGCAAAGTTTAAGTTAAAAACAGTATATAACGAACTAGTAACCGCACAACTCCAATACGTAAAGTCATTCAGTTCTGTGCAAATCATTAAAACAAAGGAGCTGTTACATCGAGGTTTTTCAATACCCAATATTAAGTTGCGTGGAACAAGGGAACTTAGCCACTCTTTACTAGTACCAGTTAGCAATAGCAAAGATACCTTAAGAGAAGTACGGGAGTTTGCAAAAGGAAGTGGTACTGACTTCGTATTGCCCATCTGTATAAATAATGGCAATGTGGTGTCAGACCAATTTGTGCCTACCAAGACCTGGCTGGCCAGCCACATATAGATACAAGCTTGATCATAACCATATAAAAACAAAAGATAATTGATACATACTTGGTAACATCTTAGTATGTGTCAATATGGTTTTTTTTTACGCAAAGTAGGAAGTATGTTGTTCTTTCTTGAAAAATTGGGGATCAAGGCAGCGATGCACTGTCGGCTCGTGAATGGTAATCAAGAGCATTTATTATGGGGGCTGGATTGGAACTCGAAAAGAGCACTACTTGAGTCAAAAAATCGCTGGTTTTGGCTACCTTTACAAAATGTAGAAATATCGAATGTTACAAACATAGTCGATAAACTTTCGGAGTTTTACGCTTCACATGATGAAAAGATATTAGGTGTAAATTGGCTTGAAGGCACACTATTGATATCTAAAGATACTCACTTGGATTGGGTTACCGAAGAAGATCTCGAGCTTCCTTAAATCATAACCTAACTGTTTAAAGAAGGATTAATTTATGGCCACTGTTGCAGCATTACCTTTCCCTCAACTACCTGAGTTTTTTTCATTTTTCGCAACAAACCCCTACGGAATAGTAATTAGTTTACTATTAGGATTGATCATTAGTGGCGTTGTGTTGAGAGGACTAGTTGATCTGTTTAGAGGTCAACAAAAGTAATAGCTCAATTTTGTTTAGTTTTTAGATAATACAATTTAAGACTTATAACCTGATGAGAAGCGGCATGTTAGAAAGAACAATGGAAAGAGAGCTCATCTTTCATGGTACACGAGCTAAGGAGTTTGATAAATTTGAGTTAGGCATGCTAGGTACAGGCGAAGGCTGTAATGATGCTAATGGATTTTACTTCGTTTCTAATCTGAAAGGAGCATGCTATCACGCTGACTATAAAGCGAGGCAGGTAGGTAAACCTACCGTATATGTGTGCGCAATAAAGGAACAAGCTAAAGTAGTAACTATTGGTAAATCCATTTCTATGCACCCCAAATATCTACAGCAACATTGGGATAAATTACCAGTGTGGATATCAACTAAGAGGGGTAAAGAATGGTACTCAGAACTTGCAAAACCACCTGAAAATCGAATACACAATGACCTAATTGATTTGAATGAACGGAAACGTTGTCATATTTTGCGTGAAAACGGTATCGATATCTTAAAGGATTTTGAGAGTGGCCAATTTGTAGACGGTGGGTATCATGGCCGTTCTCATTTAGTGTTAAATCCAGACTCTATTGATATAATTGAGACTTTAAATGTAGAAGAAATATATGATGAAATATCTGGGAGACCCAAATTTTACCACCTCCGTAAAGAGCCTTGTATATTTGGTAAATCAAATATTTTAAGCCGACTTTGCGAGTATGACTGAGTATATTTTGACCCGTTTAAATCTTTCAGATATTAAGTTTAACATAGACATTGTTCTAGCATACCCAGGTTAAATATCAAATTGAAAGGGCTGGTGGGTGTTTTATAACCAGCCTTTTTGATGAACAATAAATATTTAAAACTAGATATAACTAGTCATGAAATACAATTATTGTATTTCATGCATTGAATATTCCAAAACAATCCCCACCTTAATACTAATACTAACAATAAAACGGATATAATATGTTCGACTCACTTAAAAGCACCTTTCCCTGGTCTATTATAGCTATCGTTGCTGTATCTGGCTCTGGAGTCGTCGGTGCAAAACTATACAAAGAATATCTCAAAACTACCGGGCCAGCAGTTGTTCAAGGCATTTCCGACAACGAAGCGTACAAAGACTTTGTTGACTGCCTGACGGTGGTAGATTTAGAGCGTTCTAGCTTAATGGAAAAATGCGACAGTTTCTATTTAGAATACCTACCAGCTAAAACAGATCCGAGTTACAAGAAGAAGATCATAGAAGTTCAACAGCTAAAGCCAGAGTGGATTGAACAAACCTACCAGAAATTAACTTGGTTACGATCTGACTATGGACTTCCTGATTATCCACCACTGGAAGACTTATCCAATGGTCAATTGACTTCAGTAAGCAACTGATTTCAAACCTAACAGCACAAGGCAACTTTAAATGTTGCCTTTTTTTTATCTATATTCAAGTAATATTCCCTTACGCAGTCTAGCAGACTATGTAGAACCATGGGTTATTATGTGGGTTTTACTTTAGTACCTCGCTTTGTTTTCGTTAAGCTAATCTTCGAATAATTCATATAAACTCAACAAACAAATAGCACTGTATAAATAGACATGATTATAAAGTGTAGTATAATTTGAGTTATATTACACTTTTTGGCCGTTAAGGTTAGCGTTACAGGTGACAGCGTAACACTTTATTTTTGGAGGTGAACGTGGAGATTACTAAGCAAAATTTACCAATTCCTGCATCCGGATTAGAAAAGATTAAGGCATTAGAACTAGGCAATAACAAAGAAAAAGAAAATCTTTCACGATTTAAAATCCCTTTGCCTGAACTTGACGGTGCAATTGACCCTGATCACCCAAACCTAAAGACAATTCTAGATAACATGGCCATATTCGAGGCTACACGTGGTGGTTTTTCGAAGGCAACACAAAAAAACATGTTTTCCGCTGTTCGCTCTTGGATAAGATTTACTGAGTATATTGAATTAGCCTACGCATTTCCTATACATCCAAGAATGTTTTACTACTGGATACTACACCTTAAAAATGAACAGAAAGTGTCTTATGCGACACTAATGAGCCGAAAGAACCTCATAGCCATATTTTTGAATCAACTAGGATTCGCCAACGTTACTGAAGACAAGCTTATAAAAGACTTTTTCAGGGGTGTAAAAAAGGATATGGCAGAATCTGATTTATCAAAGGTAGAGCAAAAAGTTGCTTCACCATTCAGAGCAAGCGATTTGAACAGGCAGATCGAAATAGTTGGGACACTTGAACAAGCTGGGCCAAAGCTTTTCAAAGACCTAGCATACATGACCATTGCATACTCTACTGCTCTTCGTGAAGAAGAGATCTTTACTTTAAAACGTAAAAACGTCATCATTTCTAGTGACACTGTCACTATAGTGAGGACAAAATCTAAGACATCTGCAGCGCCACCCAAAAAGTCTATCATTGGCAGGTATGCAGGGATCGTAAAGAAATATATTGAACTTGTAGAAAATGGAGTAGAGCTTTACAACCATGTAACCCCTTCAAGACCAGTCGAAGATCAGGAATATTATATTTTTGGTTGGATTCTGAAGAATGGACAGCTTAAGGACCCATTAAAACCTATGAATGGTGTATCCGTACTTAGATTGTTCCGAAAAGCATATGAACGACAAAGTGTATTTAATGGTCGTTGTTGGTCAGGGCATTCGGCACGTTGTGGAGCGGTAGTTGATGGGCATGTCGTTCATAAGATGAATGCAGTCGACCTTATGTCTATTGGTGATTGGACAAATATGGGTACTGTTAAAAGATATCTGAGAGCTACTGGTCACCTAGAAGCTTCTAATATCGAACTACAAAAACACTAAATCAAAGCTACCTGACGCAGAATTCGTTCTTGGTCCAAATCTGGAAACGCAGTAGCGAAGTAGTGTTTTGTAGCCACTTCTAATTGGGCCATAAACTTTATCTTTTGGGCGATGTTTCCTGTAAGGCTTATTGTTTTACCGGAGATGATTGTGCTTACATAAATCGAGCTCTCTTTAAATCCTATAGACAATGGCCCAGTTTGTTGTTGGTGAAACTTTAACTTGAAATCAAGGCATTTAAGGTTTTGAAGAAATAGGGAATAAGCTTGAATAAGTTCAGTGTGAGAAAAGGCAACTGAGATTTTGTTGTTCCAATCACTTGAGCGACCGTTATGTTCTGGGCAAATGTCTACAACAATTGAAATTAGGTTGTTAGCTATGTTTCCTAATCGAATCACCGCTGCACAATTTAATGACTTGTTATAGAGATTAATTTGACTATTTGGGTGGAAGTAAGCGTTTGATTTTGTGGCAGAAGGTTGCACTGATTGTGACTTGCCGCCAACTTCAGATAGACGAACGTCCTGCTTTTGTTGATTAAAGGCGTTCAAACAGACATCATTGCTTTGCAAAGTTGTACTTTGTGGGCTTAGGTGTTTATCGTGTACATTAACAATTCGATCTGAGGTTTTTTCTGATACTACATCCTGATGATTCAGATCATCTGTTATGTCAGAAAACTCGTTGTCTGGTTGAAATTCCCATGAA
Organism: Vibrio sp. 811; assembly: GCF_033339195.1. NCBI lineage: Bacteria > Pseudomonadati > Pseudomonadota > Gammaproteobacteria > Vibrionales > Vibrionaceae > Vibrio > Vibrio sp. 811. The sequence goes on along the minus strand of NZ_JAWOUB010000007.1, from coordinate 155,416 downwards.
TTTACACTCATATCGCCCCCAAAGTAGTACGTTAGTTGTCAAAAAAATGGCAAATACCCTTGTTTATGTATATCTTATATTGATACATAAGCAAGATTTATAAAGACTGGATTGGTTCCTGGTGAAGCAAAGAGGAGTTACCTTTGCCATCAATAGAACCGATGGGCACAAGCTTAAAACAAAAAATATATGAACCCAATCTCTCTAAAGACATTACCAAATTTTACAAGCTATGTGCTTTCTATTTCAGAGTACTTGCTCTTAAATGTTCTTGAAAATGACAAGAAAATCATAAAGAAAATTCAAAGCGGTGATGAGCTACCTCTACCTGAAATTAAAAACTCTTTAGATCAACGATTTGAAGATCTAAAGTTAGAAATATTTGACTATGAAATCCTTAAGTCAATCGCTATGAATTATCCTCATGACCACTACGCTGAAAAAATCGTGTCTTGTAACTATGACTATCATATGACAATGACCTGGTTCAAGAAGGCTATTCTTCAGTCATCTGTTAGACCACTTGCCTTTGCACAGCTTGAGTTAGGCTAAAAAATGGATTTAGAAAAACTCAAAGTGTCAGTTGAAAAGTTCTCAAGTCAGAACTTTCAAAAACAACAAGATATTCTCCAACTACAAAATAGAATGATCGGCACCATTCTACAAATCAGACTAAGTGCAATACCACCAGCTCGAAGAAGTGAATTCGATAATACCAGTTTTACAAATTTGCCAAGTTTGCTAACAAAATGGCAAGTTAATCCAAATGCTGTACAAGATATCAATTTCTTTCTGAATGAATTTGAGACAAAGTTTGGCAGGAGATTTGACCATATTAGCTTGAAGAGTGTTGAGAAAGCTAATGTACTTGAACCTAGTCAACAAACAATAAATCAGAGGCTAGAATCTTGTATAACTGGACCAGTAAATGAAAAGGACGCCATTGGTATCAAACAACAGCGTCCTGATAATGACTTCGACTTTTCTCGCTAGTAGAGCCCTTCCATAAATGCCTCATCATCAAGACATGCTCTTTCAATTTCCAAGAACTCTTCCATTTTACGTAAGTAATAGGACTGCTCTTCGAAAGTGATTTCATCAAACAAAAATTGATATCCGCTCATAGGTGTAGATGAAACTATCTTAGAGAGAAAGTGCTTTGACTGTTTAGTAAAGCCAGGAGAAACAATAAGCGCCGAAACATTGTTGGCTCTAATTGTTAGAAGTTGAGTTTGGCTAATAATTTCATGTTCTGCGTCTAGCCAACCTCGAGCTACCTTTAACTTTTTCTCTAAAAGCCTAGCGCTAGGGTCTGAAACATAGCTTTCTTTTGAATTAAGCCTAACGTCACGATGATTAATACCTAACCGTGAAACTAATTCAAGATTAGCCTCACGATTGATTAAATATGCCGCACCACCTTCATTCTGTTTTGTAGCGAATATGTCGGAGAACAGTTCGCTGTAATGATTCTTATCCATTAATACTTTCTTATTTTTGAGAATAGACGCAAATAATCATGTGACTTGTATCTAAACATTAACTGCCGTTATGTCTAATTTTCACCCATGAAGAGTGAAACTTAAATAAATTTTCATCATTTGTTGCATATGTGTGAGCTATATCCCTATTTGTAGGTCGCATTACGCAAATATTTCTACAATTTGTTGAGTAATTAGTCTATTGAACCGATATCACTTCTGAGACTAGCAAATTTAAACTAACATTTGACTCAATAATAAGCCTATGCTAGCAGCTTTCGCTATTGTATTTTAGACAAAAATGGCATAGATTTATGCTATTATTTGCTATTAGACATCTTATTGTGTTCGAACTAATTAAAGAAAAAATATTGGGTTTGGCTTCCATACTCATCACTTCTTTCGCTGCTACATATTATTTGTCCGCGAGTTATACATTCGGTGTTTTCACGAGTGCCTTATTTGGCATCGCATATTTGTACTTTATGCAACGGCAACAACAACAATCGGTTAGAAGAAAGGAAGCACAAGCGAAGATACGTGGGTTTGGTTATACAAACTCAATTTCCTCTCAGATAGAAAGACCCTCTAATGCCAGTAGATCTCACAGTTCTCCGACTCTGAATGAACAAAACCCATTTAACTTCTCTGAAGAAGAAGTTCAGGCTTTCAAATTATTAGGGCTACCTATTACGTCCCTCAATATTTCTGAAATCAAGAAAGCCTTCCATCAAAAAGTTAGGTATTACCACCCAGACATTAACCAAAACATCAGTACGGATGAATCAATCATCACTGTTTCAAATCTGAATACAGCTAAAACACTTTGCATCAATGCAACGAAGAGGAAACAAAATGAACGTCTTTAAGCTTTCTAGCATAGCATTCGCTTCTACTCTACTTCTTGGGTGCGCAACTAATGAAGTCAAAGATTTAAGGCACTTAGAAAAGAGCCCTGAAGAAAGGGCTTTTGGCGATCTTGAGCCATATGCAGTTGAAATGCTTGACGAGCTCCGATTGTTAGCAAAAACGAGAAGTGCACATGCACAAGCACTTAAAGGCCCTGAGCAGAGAAGGCAGGAGCGCATGCTCTCTACAATGGTGTTACCTGGTTTTGAAAAGGTTGTTGACTGGAATTGTGATTGTGAAGTCGAAACTGCCGTAAAAGGTATTGCTGAGACAGTAGGTTATGGTTCTGATCGAGTATTTACTTATGGCCAAAAACCACCTGGTGGCGTGTTTGTAAGTATTAAACTGAAGGATCAACCAATAAACGACGCAATAAAGATTATTGACTCTGAAAAGGGTGCCCAGGTAGACATCATGGTCGATAACCGACTTAAGACGATTGTCGTTAAATACTTGGAGACAAAAGCGTGAGAACCAATACTGCTATTTGTTTAATTGCTAGTCTATTTTTCAGTGTTACCACTTTGGCAGATGAATCTAAGCGCACCTATTACAGCTTAAGTGAACTAAAAGATGTAAAGGTTAGACAACAACTAGTAAGCGATGGTGAAGAGGCACTCAGAATTGAGTCGATCCGCGAAAGAGCTGAAGAAGTTGGCAGTGCGAATGGTTATATAGCTACGATGGAGCGCTTAACAGATGTAGTGGATAGCAAGTCTCACCTCTTTGACCGCTTGCTACCTTTCGAGCATCTCATTAACGCTTCTGCAAATCTAAGTTCAGGTGAAGCCAAGTACCTTCGTCCAGGTATGGTAGACAAAGTAGAAGCTCATGCCGCGATAACGCGAGACACAAAAGCTACGATTATCAGGACCGATAATCTTGTCTATCGATTGAGAGAACAACCTAAGCCTGTGTTGAGGAAACCGCATTGGTCTGACTATCTCTACGACAAAAATTCACTTACGCCGACCACATTAATTGACGAACTTTTACCTAGAAATTCAGAAGAATTGGAGATCTTCAACTCAGCTCTTGATGAGGGATGGGCCATGGGCTCAGAACAAGCAATTGCTGAGATGAGAACTCGTGTAATTAATGCTTTTATTGACGCAACAGCCATGATCCGTTACGTGAATTTAGTTGAGTCCGGATATATAGAAAAGCCAGATATGATTATTGAAAATGTAGGAATTACGGTACAAGGAGACCAATTAGGTTTAGGCACTCAGTTCATATCTTTGAGTGGTGAGGCAGTTTGGCAGACAAACTCTGATCTCTATTCTTCACCAGTAATAAAAGACCCTAGGGGCTCTGTACGTAGGGATGCTGTTTCTAAAGTAGAAACTGAAGGCCTTACTCACGACCAAATTAAATCCATTCTCGTTGAAGAGTGACACCTACCATGAATGATATTCCATTAATACCTGTTTCAAGCGAAATGACACAAGTAGATATCGAAACTGTCATATGGAAAGCAATTGAGTACGGTGCTTCAGACATTTTAATAGACTGTAACTATCGAATCAGAATCGATGTAAACGGGCAAATCAGGGAAATCACTGATAAACAAATGCAACCTAACGCATGCCGTAATATTCTTGAATATATGCTCGGCACCAAAAAATCGCTGATTAACAATGTTAATGCAGCTACTCCTACGTTTTTTGCATTCGTTACCAAAAACCCCAATGATCAATCTCAGATTAGGAGTTTCCGCATTGCAGCTATTACCTCAAGGTCACTTGAATATGGAAAGACCTATAAGATGGTTGGTAGGTTGAACCCTAAAACACCAAAGGACGCAGAATCTTTGGGTATAGAGCCGGAGCTAGTCAATCTTGTAAAGCATAACCGTAAAGGTATTCTTATGTTTGTGGGAGGGGTAGGCACAGGCAAAACAACTACTATGGCCGGAATTGTAACTTCAGTGCTAAAAACTCCCAGCCTTGGTAAGCATATCTTAGTTTTTGAGGACCCACCTGAAATTAATTATGAGGGAGTAAAGATTGCTCCTGGTAACAGTATTTCAGTTCATGAAGTAGGTTCAGTTGAAACAGACTCCGATGTTCAAAGTTTTAATCAAGGCCTTGAAGCTGCTCTTCGTCTTCGTCCAGATATCATCGTTCAGGGCGAAATACGAAGTAAAGAATCAATCGAAAACGCATTTAACGCTTCTAACACTGGCAACTTCTTGATGGCTACAATACATGCAAACTCTTGCGAGACAGCGATGAGCCGCATCTACAATATGATAGATGGAGAAAATAAGCTGGCTGTATTAGCTGGTTTTATTAGTCAACTCTCTGGCATTGTCGCTCAGATACTAGTTAGAACTCTCGACGGTGAAAGGATTGCTGTTAGAGAAACCCTATATCTAACTGAAGAAATCAGAGAAGAAATGCTGAAGTGTAAATCTGACACAGAGATATCTGTAGTAGTAAGAAGGCACCTAAAGGAACAAGAGCTTACCTTTTCTCAACAAATCGCAAACCTATATCACAACAGTGAAATTGGGCCAGAATATCTCCTTATGGAATCAGAATAATGGAATATAAACCGAAGCTGGATAGAAAAGCGGTACAAAATGCGATGAAAAGACCACTTTTCCTACTTATGGACGGGTCTACAATCGTCCCGGTTTTGACATTGCCAATAATGTTCAGCTGGAACTACCTTAAAGCCATGTGTGTTTTCTATGTATTAATGTCTTTAATCTCTCTTACCAAAAGGACACCATTAGAGTTTTTTATACACCTCCTGTCAAAATACAACCAAGGCAACAACTTGCCATATCGAAAAAACGAAATTTGGAAGCCAGATAACCGATAAGAAATTGTTCTTATTCGTAGGTTACCTTACAGCTTCGTTTATTGTTTGTTATCCGAAAATGACGTATATTTATCAAAATAATAGGGGTTACTATGATGAAATTAAGATTAATTTTACCTTTACTCGTGATGAGTAGCGCGCAAGCGGGGGTTGTATTTACTGAATACGAGTCAGATACAGCTTATGGTTTAAACGACATCCAATCTAAAGTCGGTTACCAAAATAAATTACCTGCTCACGAAATACTGAATGCTTTAGCACCAGCTGGTTGGCGGGTAAATATTGGACCAGGCATCTCTTCCCACCAATTAGCCTGGGTACCTTCACCTAATTGGCGCAGTGCTGTTGCTAAGATACAGGAACTAAATTCCGGTATTTATATTGTTCTAAATGAACAAGAACGAGTGTTGGCTGCATCCAAAAATCGTGAACACCTTACGTACCTTCAGACACGAACACCAAAACTCTGGACATTAGACCCTAAACTGTCACTTAAAGAGAACTTTGAGGTTTGGAATACAAAGTCCAATATCGACATTATTTGGGGCTCTAAATACGACTTCCCTGTTAAATCACGTTCGGTATTGATTGGTGACCTAACAGGAAGAGACGGAGTCTTAGATAGAGTGCTTAAGGAGACGTTAAAAACAAAAGAACCATTGTGGATTAGTTACAGCCCTGAAATTGGTGCTGCTCATATCCTAAAAGGCGGTTCTACTGAAAAAGGGACTTACCAGTAATGAACAACACATTGAAACTTAAAGCTCTCACACTAACCATTATCGCGCTTGTCAGTGGTTGTAGTACTCCTGGTAAAGATGCCAATAGAGTTGCGACAGCACAGGCAGACGCTGCCACTGAGACGATTCAAAAACACAGACTTAAACCCGGTATAGATCAGAGCGTCTACAGCGAAGACAATAATTACGTTATTCTTGGGGAACCTTTCAAGTTAAAAGAAAGGCAAGACCTTCCAGAGATTTTTCTTACCCCGAGTAAATTCATGTCATATCGCTCTAAACCCCTTAGCGACACGATTGACTATTTGAACAATAAGTATGCCTCGTATGGGGTTTACATTAGCTTTACTAGCGACGCTATCAAGTATCTTAACCAAGACTCTGGAAGTTCCAAAGCAAGCGGTGGTACAAGTGATTCTACTGGTGATGATTTAGACGTTTCGGCACTTTATACAGATACGAACAAAGGGTCACTATTAGATGGCGCAAAAGTGTCTATTTCCCTGAACTTTGAAAAGCACGTTGCTTTAAAGCAAGTGTTGGATGCTATCGCAGCAAAAACCAACCTATGGTGGAAATACCAATCTGATGGTCGTGTATCCTTTTACCGACAAGAAACTAGACACTTTCGGATCGACCAATATGCTGGTAGTACAACTTTAAAATCAAGTATCAATTCGTCTACTAGCGGTGGTCAGCAAGGCGAGGGGACAAGCTCTCAAACTTCGAGTTCTCACTCATATTCATTTGACCGTGACCTAGGGAAACCAATGGACCAACTCCTCAAGGGGATTAAATCCATTGCTTCTGAAGATGCAAAAGTAGAAGTGTTACCTGCACTAAGTATGGTTGCTGTAACTGACACACCTCGAAAGCTGCGAATTGTTGAGAACTTTATTGATGAGTCAAATTCTACTGCTGGAAAGATGATCAGGCTCGATATAGAGCTATGGGAACTGATCACTACAGACGAATCAAATTACGGCATTGAGCAATCTATTAAATACGCTAAGAATGACTTCGAACTTAAAATCGATGGAGTTCCAGTTGGTGATGCAGCTAAGTTAGGTGGTTTAGGGCTGAGTATCGGTGATGGTAGCTTCAAAGGCACTGAAATGGCATTGAAGGCTCTTCAGGGGACTAAATCTCTTTCGCTTAAAAAGTCAATTACGACAACTGTACCAAACAATGATGTTATTCCAGTCCAGTTCGTAAATGAAAAGAAATATGCGGATAAAATCGACCAAAGTGTATCTGGTGATGTTGTAACACAATCTGCAAGCACAGATACAACAACAAACGGTATTGTTTTCTTAGCTTCACCACGTGTTAACTCAGATGGAACAATTGCTGTCCGTATCGTAACTGATGTAAGTACCTTAAATGCAATTGACCCACTAGAAGTTGGTAATACACAACTTCAACTAACAGACAGAACTGTTACTGCCATGGTTAGCGCTAGAAATATCCGTTCAGGCGAAACAATGGTTATGACTGGGTTCGAGCAAGTGATTGACAATGGCCAAAACCAGTCAGTTCTAGGCGATTTGCTATGGATGTTTGGTGGCAATGACTCTAATGCTAAAACACGCTCAGTGATGCTAGTAATTATCACGCCTCATATCGAAAAAGTTTAACCCAATTAGGTCCTTTTATGCAGTCACTAGAAGAACTTGGATTTGATAGGCACTACATCGGTTTAGATTGGTACGAGGTTTCAGAATCCGATAAGACCATCCATATCAAAAATCTGGTTAACAAATACGACGCTACAAATGCAGTAATTGTTGAAGGGTCAACAATTGATGATGCACCAAAATCAACAATCGGTTTCGCTCAAAGCATAACGACAAAATACTACAGCGCGGCGGCAATCGTCGCTCGCGCTATTTGTGTCGATCACCCGAATGCTTTCTTCATACAAAAGCTACCATCCGGTAAATATTGGTATCTTTTGGTAATTGATAAGTGCCCAGCTGGTGGTGAGAATGATTTGGTATTTGAAACGGTGGAAGAAGTTATCCAACAGATCTTCGACCATTATCAAATGTACGATCTTCATCACGTAAAATTACGCTATGTAGTCCCTAATGAGATAACAGAAAATATCTCAGAACTATTTGAAGAGTCACGTTCAGAGTACCAACAGCACTCATATGACGTCATATGTGAAGCTGTACCTAATGAAAAGTTCGCTCAAATTCAAACAATTGAGCAGCTACTCAACACAAACCCTCTATCAAAGATAAAACCATCCCACATCGTATTTGTGGCTCTTGGAATTATATTTTTGATAGGTGTGCAGATATTTAAATCTAACTCCAAGCAAGAGTATGTAATTCCTGACATAGATTCAATGGTGAAGAAAGCATCAAGCAGTACTCTAGCTAAGCAAGCTGAAAACGATTTGAATCATAAAAAAATCGAGAGAATAGACAAGGCAAATGCAACTAAAGAGGAAGCAAAATGGCTTACTCAACGTTTAACCGCATCAGATCCTAAAAAGGTCATTTTGAACCTTAAAGCCTATATTAACTCTCTTCCTGTTGATGTTGGTGGATGGTTCCCAATGACTGTCGATCTCGTTACCAAAGGAATCATTACTAGAGACTCATCAACAGTAGACAAACCAGCAGACCAAGAGTTTTTTCATGAGACGACCGTTTTGTGGAAAAACGGAGGGACAACGGTTGCCAATTTTAGAGACAACATCGAATTCGATGGAACTATCACTTATTCACTCTCTGGAGAAGAGATTACTACGTCTCAAATAGTACCGCTTCCTAAACCAGACCATTATTTTGATGAAAGTGACGCTTTTATCTTCATAAAGGAAACTCACGGCCACTACCTAGACTTACTAACCTTCATTCAGCAACAAGCAGAGAAGACACATGGAAGACTGTACGGAGCGATTTCAGCAAACCGCAAAACAGAAAGGGAGATCCCTTTTAAAAACGAAACATATTCCACTGAAGTAAGAAACCCACAAATAGATTACACCGTTGTGAATGTACAACTTTCGTTAAGTGGGTTTGGTTGGGCATTTAACTATTTGGACCAACTAGCTAACGATATCGACAAATTTAAAAGCATGATTATACAGAGCATTTCGATAAATCTGGAAACAGAAGAGATCGTTCTTAAGATGCAGTACATACACGAAAGTAGCATTCTTAATCAACAAGACAAAGAGGTTTCATTACGTGAAAATTAATACTATTACCCTATGCATCGCGACCCAATTGTTGAGCTTTACAACTTTTGCAAATGATCAATCCGGGCAGACTTACCAAGACATCCAAAAACAACGAAGCCTCTCTATAGAGGAAAACAAATCACTCTCGCAAAATGAGTTGATACGAGCCCAAAAAGAGCATGCTAATAAGATGTTAATGCTTGACAATCAGTATCAGCAGCTTTTGATAGAAAATAACAAATTACTAAACGGTGGGTCTGAACCGAAAAAAGAGAAGGCATCGGATGAAGAGCGTTTAGCAAAATTCCAGGAGGAGACTAGGACAAAACGTAGAGCTCAACGAGAAGCTGAAGTTAATGCTCTGCTAAACGAAATGGAAAAACAAATCTTCGTTACAGATATTTATGAGATAGCTGGTCAGTTGAAAGGTGAGTTTTGGCATAAGGGGGCTATCCAAACTTTAAAAGAAGGGGAGAGCTTTGGGGACTGGTATGTAGATTCACTGTCATTTCAAGGCGCTGTAGTCATGCCTTTCGATTATTCAACTCACAAAATGGACAAATCAAGAGCACGACATATCACGGTTAAAACCTCTGACGAAGCAATTGACCGCTTTAAGAAAGCGCAAACATTCCGAGACCGTATTATCGAGCAGAAGATTGGGGAGCTTTCAGAATCAAGTATGTTTGGAGCCCCGGCGCCTACATTAATTAATGACTCTCCCTCTCAAGGTTTAATGTTCAAGTGAGAATTTCATGACTAGTACTAACTTAGCAGAGTATAGACCTGCAACCAGCATTGTAGAATCCAGCGCAAACGAATACGACATTTTGTCAGATTCAATTTCTGGTGATTTAATAAAGTACTTTGGTAGTCGTAGTAGCTCTAGTTCACACTTCTTTAACGACTTAACATACGACACTAGAGAACAACTTCCTTGGGCCTTAGGTGGTATCATTGACAAGCACAAAGTGTTACATCCAGCTTATGGTAAAAAATTCCTTATTTCGGATGGCCATATTCAAGGTGTGGAAGAAGGATACAACTACCTTACCGTATTAATGACAGAAGACTTTTCAAAGTCAATCACACAAGTTCGAGCGACTATCAGAGATGATTTGGGATATACCGATCATACTCATACAAAAGTCATTAATCTTAAGTGCTCAGAAGACCTAATCCTATTACTTGCTGATGTCATCTTCATGGGCTCTGAAGAAAACCAATCTAAAGATGATGAGGGCAGAAGTTTTAAAGCGATCACTGCGTCTGTTTTAGAATCACACCCTGCAACGTCAGACATTCACTTTGAAGTATCTAATATACCTGGCAACACGTTAGTACGTATACGTGTAGATGGCGATTTAATTGATTTCAAAGAATATACATACGATAGGCTTTACGAGACTGTTGATGTTGCTTACAACATCATCGGTGGGGATGAAGCATCCGGCTCTAGCATCCAAGGTAATAACCTAAGCTGGAAAGAACCTCAATCTGGTAAATTTATCTACACGTATAACGATACTCAAATTGAAATGCGTGTTGAATTTGCACCAAGAGAAACTGAGGGCGGTGGAGATCTAGTATGCAGGATTACCAGTAAAGGGGAGAAATCCTCTATAAGAAAGCTAGATAAAGCTGGATATCACCCAGTTCAAACGCTGTTGATTAAAAAACACTCCAGTAAAAAACAAGGAAATATACTGTTTGCTGGTGTTACAGGTTCTGGTAAGACCCAGTCCATGTATTCAGTTATCGATTACTTACAAGACCTGTACAAATCTACTCGGAAGTTTGTTACTGCCGAAAACCCTATCGAGATGAACTTAGAGGGCGTTTCACAAGTTAACTTAGAAGATAACTCTAGCGCTTCTGATAATGAAATGAACACATTAACCAAGCAGTTTGAACGAATTTCCGAAAGCTTCATGCGACTAGACCCAGATATCATGGGTACAGGAGAAATACGTTGCTACAATTCAGCAAAATTTGCAATTGAATCTGCCCGAACTGGCCATGTATGTTTCTCAACAATACATGCCGCATCTTCTTGTGATGTACCAGGTCGCTTGGACGGTTTCGGTGTAGCTAGATCAGTCTATCAATCATCAAACACCCTAACTGTCATCATTGCTCAGTCTTTAGTACGAACCGTGTGCCCGTCCTGTAGTCGAAGTTATGATGAGCTTCCGAATAACTCTCCATTAGTTTATTCATTAATACAAAGCTTATCTTCCCTAGAGTTACTTGAGTACCTGCCGAACATACGTTTCGCAAAGCAAGGTGGGTGTAAAGAGTGTAATTATTCTGTAGATGGCCGTGTTGGACGAACACCTGTAGCTGAAGTCTTGGCGCCAGATCAAACAATCAGAAACCTATGGGCTAAAAACGAAGATGATTTGGCTAAAGCTCATTGGCTAAACACTGGTGGTTTTACTAAGTTAGAGCACGCGATTTATAAAATGTGCAAAGGGATATTGGACCCTGAGATGATAGAACGTGAAATCGATCAACTTGCGGTCTCTCGATTGGTTCGTGAAGAGCTAAATGTTTCTCTCTACCACCCAGAGGTTTAATTAATGGAAAACGATATTAACCAAAAATTGCTCAAAATAAAGAGTCAATACCTTAGTGATGACTTCATTGATACCTTAAAGCTAAAGTCTACAAACTATCGTGTGGGCTCAAAGAGAAAGTCTCAACTTCTAGAGAAAATTGCATCACGTTTAGCAGATGGTGATTCCATCTTAAATGTATTGGACTCCCTCTATGAGGCCTATAAATCCCAACAACCAAAATCTCCAGAAACAAAATTTGTGAAATACCTGGCTGACCGGTATAGGTACAAACCAGTTATCTCTTATATGCTCGCTCCATTCTTTGATAAAACTACGATTGGTGTTGCCTACGCAATTGAGAAAAAAACAGCTGCCTATAAGGTAATACGTATTTGTGTCAGTCAGCTGCAGCGTAAACAACAGATGAGGGGGGCTGGTTTTTTAGGGATAGTCGGTCCTATCATAGGTGTTGGTTTAATCATGCTTATTTGTAGCCTTGCTCATTTATACATCTATGCAGTGTTGTTCAAAGGACTAAATATAAAACCAACTCCAATGATGAGTTTTGCAAGAGAGTTTACAAAAACTGTATACGAGATAAGCCCATTTGTTACTGCATTTCTTGTAATTTACGGAGTATGGGTAGTTTGGAGTTTACCCAATCAAATACATCGGAGATTAACTAAATTACCACCTTGGAATGTTGTTGACGCGATTAACTCTGCTATAACTCTGCAAACATTCAACGCCCTTTTGAAAGTGGGGATGCCTTCTTCAGAGGCACTAAAGCTGGTAGGTTCCCACTCAACGCCATATGTAAAACATTGGTGTCAAAAAATGCGTCTAAGCATGATTGGAGGAAAGAGTGAGGGGCAAGCTCTCGCTTGTGATTTCTTTAGTAGAGAACCAAGAATTGAGATTGAGTCATATGCTACAACCTCAGACTTTACAAATAAACTAGACGATATCACCGAAGAAGTATTTGCTAACACTGAAACGCTCGTGAAAAAGCTTACGACAGGGATCATGCTAGGCTGCATGATGGCTGTGTTAAGTGTAAACGCGATAGTAGGTCTCTCCATTTCTACAATTGGCCAAAACCTTAATTAACCTTGATAGTTCTATTAACAAGTTGTAACACTGATATTCCACTTGATTGATATATATCAATCATGTATAAAATCCAATAGCTTTTAACAAGGAAAAATAGCTATGTTATTCAAACCTAAACGTAATAATCCAAATAAACTTAACCGTATTCACGCAAAGCGACGTGGTGTATTTCTATCTACAGAACTCCAGCTTGTTTTGGCATTCTTGGGGGTAATGGTTGTTGGTTATGCAACTACCATGGGAGACTCCGGGGCTGAAAAACTTGTCGATGATGCAGAGAAAGCTTTACTACAAGCTTCAGACGAACTTAGACGAACAGTCGGTGGTTTCGGTTCTTACGCATCTGTTGACAATACAGATTGTTACGACAAGAACATCTGGCCATCCAGTTGGTTAAGTGCAACTCAAGATGAATTTACAACTCCATTCTCTGACAACGGTTTGACCTGTGGAAGCGTTGATACTGCTACTAACCGTGATGGCATTACGTCCACAGGTACAGGGAAGTTCTACACTTTCACATTCTCTAACGTAGAAACAGATCAGTGCAACCTCCTGGTTGGCCGTGTATTCCAAAATTTCGTTGAGATCCAGGTTGAAGGTACGCGAATTGATGGCAATGACACTCTTAAAACACAGTGTGCATCTGGCGATGAAGTAGCAATCACATTCATCAACCGTTAATCATTATTACTAAGAGTGGCCAATATGCTGCCTAGAACCTCAATCAAAAGACAAAGAGGCTTTTTCCTTCAACTTGGCATATTGGCCTCTACTGTCGCTTTAAGTATCATCATGTCCACTTACCTCATGATGAAAAGTGATCAATACGAATCTCAAGTAGACCAACTTCAAGGGCAGCGTATAGCAACGCTGCTTCATGCTATCAAGAATGCCTCAAGACAAAGTGGCGCATTAGCCCAATGGAATCAGCCGGGCCAACCCTTCCAAAACGGTGCTGAGCACATTGGAACAATGTGGTTGAAGCCAAACACCTGTGGTGGTACCCAAACATCTGAGTTCCTATTCTGTGACTTCGAAGATTCCCCTAGAATTGGGGATAACATGCAATACAAAACTGAAGTTACAAATGATGGAACCCAGGTCGAACTCAAATTAACTGTCTCAAATACTGCTGAAACTCGGGGATTTGACTTCTCTGGTGAAAACGGAGTCAAACGTTCATGTACTATAGCCCGGATTGCTGGTGGAGGTTTGGCAAACCTAAATTCAGGCACCTCTATCTCGCAAGTGGATTGCGACTTTGATACAGGTATCATTACTATGGATATCACTTGGGGCACAAGCTTCTCTGATGACCTGAGTATCCATGGTACAAACTCACCGTTAGCTACAATCGACTGGAATGGACAGGATGTCGATAATATGGACCGCCTTGAAGTATCTAGCATTGTGGACCGAGAAAACCCTGTATTTAGACTCGATTTGAATGGAACCAGCAACCTCAACAACATCAACGTCAATTCCATAGACGCGAACTCCGGAACTATTGACACGTTACGCTCCAATTCGGCAAACTTAACTAGTGTTCGCGGCACTGACCTTGATTACGATAACGCTGACATTGATCGTGCTGATATTAATAGAGCTGACATCAATAACGGCGATATAAATACAGCTAGTATAGGCTCAGCAACAATAGACCAAGCTACAGTACGGAATAGAATCAACCAAACCAATTCATCGCAAATGAATAATTTCGCAGGGGGCTTGGCAATCGGTACTGGTTCAAACATATCAACTCTCGAGAATGGCTCTCTTTATGTCCCTGGAGCCGTTGTTGATTTCAATGACCCCTCAATGTTTTTTGACCCAAATGGCGTTTCTCGAACAAGAGACATTCGTTTGACATCGAGAGGGGGTGTAGCTCTCTCAAACCTAACAAGTAAATATGTTCACCAAGGTTCCGCTACAATAAACGGAGTTGGTGCAATTAAAGGTGTAAATTGTGGTGATGGTGCAGGTTATGCGGCAAATAGAATTGTTGTAGACTGGCAAGATAGTAAGCGTTACCACTCAGCGAACGGTGTAGTCGTATCTGACTATTCATTAAACCGAATCGGTGTTACAAAAAATGCATCTGGCTCACAATTTCTTGTCCGCCTTTACTCGTATAATTTCAAAACTAAACTTTGGGAAACACCTAGAGAAAACCGAGCACTAGCAACTATCTATTGCTATTACCCTTAAATATCTTCCCTTCCAGGGCATACCAAACTATAATATATTATAGACTAAGCTTAAGGTATGCCCTATGAACCTACTTCTTGCTATCTTCTTTGGAATTCTTCGTACTCCGGCTCTACTTTTTTATGTAACTACAGGAGTCGTTCACTACGTAATGGGCAAGCTCGTAAGGACGGTCCTAATCCCTTTATCATACGTAACAGAGAAACTCCTTAAACCCAATCACTATCTAATCGGCCTTGGTGGCCTTCTAATACTATACAAAGGATATGAGTATCTACGTGCTATAGCAGTTTCAATTGCTGATACAGAAGTGTTTCTATATATGCCCGTTTGGTTACTAAGTTATCTTGAGTTTAGTGATGTACCATTTGATAGGCTAGGCTTGCCGGGTGCACAAAGACCACTTACAGAATCAATGTTAGATTTCGAGCAGGTATTGTTTGGTAAATTCGATGTAATTGATTTGTACTTGGTCTGGTGGTGGTTCTTTTTAGGGAGTCAACTAGGGCTTTACATCTACTATGCAGTAAACAGGCTTTTGAAGACAATGAACCTCGATTAAGACAATGAAAAAAGAGCCATTATCTGAATTAGTCTGAATGCAATCTGTGAGTTTCTTTATCTCGATGTGACTAGGTCTGACAGGTTGCCCTTAATCAGTTCTTTCCAATAGTTTGCTAGAGATTGATCAATCTTTATTGTCATTTCCACAGTGTTTCTGGTACCAATACGCCTCAAAAATGATCAAACCTTTGCTTTTTACAGTCTAAGAATCGCTTGAAAAGGCACATTTCCGATCAAAGTCTATTGTCCTCCGATAGTAATGACTTTCTTAATTTTTGCAGTAATAGTTTGCATAAATTGCAGAATTAACGACATAAAACCTATATGTGCTAATTCTATTACCAGTGCGTACAACATCTAGTGTTTCAATGGTTTTTTTGTCAACTTATCTTGCAAAACTATGCTGACTTATCCTGCAATTTTTCGCGTAGGCCATTGATACTCTGATTGAGCTTATGCGAACTTAGTCTGCAAACAGCATTTCTAATGTTCTCTATAGCTTGAGTGCTATACATAACCATATTTTCCCCTTGGTTGTTATACAGTTCCAATCTTCTTGATTTTAAAGTGTGGATTAGTTGCCAGCTTTTTATCTAGTCGAGGTGCTAACCACTCTTTAAACGCTTTTTTCCGTTCAGCTTTTCTAACATCTTCCACAGCAAATACTTTGTATTTTGCTTGTTTTTTTGGCTCGCCAAGCCACTTCTTGATAGCTGAATCAGTCCACAATCGTTCTGTTTTTAGTCGAGTTACCGTAATCCAGTTTTTCGACCACTCAACAAAACGCTTTCGCTCTTTGAGAGCTCGAATCTCTTGTTGGCTTTTAACCCAATTGGGATCGACTGCAAACTGCTTGTGGCCGATAAACCTACCGCGAGGCTTAGGCATCCTTCTCCCCCTACGACTGGTTAGATGGTTCACGGACTTTGAAGCCGTTTGGTCTAGTTAGTGAAACGGCATCACCAACCCTAGATACATTCCATGTTTCAATTAAGTTAACTTGGTCGTTTATAACTCGCACTTGGATGTTTTCTGTTTCAGGACCTATTTTGATGCAATTATTGCCTCCCACTGATTGAGAGTACCCAAACAACCAATTTACGGACTCGTAGGGGCACTCTTCGAATCCATGAACATAACCAATTTCACTATCATCAATCTGTAGCTCAGCTACAGGTGAGATGTAGATAGTAATATCAGCCATTTGCTCACTGACCATTTCGTTATAATCATCTACAAGGTCACAAGCACTCAAAAGAGGCAGTGCGATAGCTAATGTTAATATGCTTTTCAATTTCATCATTTCCCTTTAATGTTTTCAGCTCATCTACGTGGCGTTCTTCACGATAAACACGAGATCATGGCCCTTATACATCAATCAATGCTTTCAACAAATCCCTCTATTAGCTCGGATGTATTCGATTGCGCACCACCAGCGAATCCAGTTGAGCTATTTAATGAAGGTAAGATTTCTTTTATAAGGTTCAATATTGACAGTCGAGTTAAAGTGTAGGAGGTCATATCTTTAACTCTTTTTGCTTCCATCTCCTGGGCGGGATTATTGATCTCCATTTCCTTATTGGCCGTTTTTATTTTCTCTTTTAACAGCCCTAGTTGCTTGATCTTAGAAAACTTTAATTCGTTATTAACAGTAAACCCTAAAGTGGCGTTCCATTCGCAAGATAGTTGAAGTGGGCGCTTTTGCGCTAGTAAATTAGCATTGATTTCATCTGACTCAATATCCTGGTTACTGTATCTCACCTTGTTCGCACCGTTCGCTCTATTCTCAAATGCAATATCACCATTTTTAATTGCCAACGTAGGCGGTAACTCCAGGCTGCTAAGCCAACTAGTAAATACACTCGAAACATCATTATTAACTGTTAGCGGGCTCGCAGGAAATGTTTTGAATGTAAGCCTGAATAAATCAATAATCGCTTCAACTTCTTTTTTTCCACTTGAACCGATAAAAAGAAACTTTAGCTCAGTATTAAACCAAACAATGATATCTTTGAAACGTGTAAGCGATTTCGGTATAAGAAGGTTTTCACACATTTCACGTAAATTCTTGACATCTTGTGAAGAAACCTTGGCATTTACTCCCCATGTCCTGGGGGAATCTTGTGCAAGCTGAATCATTTTCTGCCTGACAGCTTCATCCAATGTACTAGATGCAACAGACCTAAAGCGCTTTTCTATACGAAAAATATAATCGTTTTCCAGCTTAATGTAAGGTTTATTTGATTGCAGTAACTCAGCCCAGCCATATTTAGTCTTAATCGCACCAGTCAAAGGTTTAGCCTTCAACCTTTCAAACATTTCAGAGTGCAGATTTGGCTCCAAGTTGAAGTCTTCAGGTAACTTGTAAATCACAAAGGTTTTAAACATTATTTACCTCGGCTTTATTGGAAAGTGGCAGTAACCGCATAGGATCTTTTTTGATGGCAACTAAAAATGAATACACAGAACCAAAGCGATTGGTGTCATATTGCCAATATAAATGCAGGTAATGAAAATAGATAAAGGAAGTAAATGCACTTAGCAAGGTCAAATACATGGATGTCATTAGGTAACTAAATTGAACCTCCGAGGTTACTATCGTTACAATAATGAATTTGGCAACACTGTTTACAGCAAAGAAGCAAAAAGCCAATACAAAAAATAGCGTTAGCCAAATAGACAGCTGTAGGTTTCTGGCTTTGCCTTCAACCTGTTCATCATTCATGTCGAAACCAGCTTTAACAACCTCATCAAAAGGTACAAGATTGAAGTGTACGGGGGTCTCCATGAACGGAACCATTTTCATATGGGCCGGGACAGCTCTAACAAGTTCCATGTACGTAGTTGGCTTCTCTTCGGTACGCTGAATGGTTAAATCATACCGTCCATCTTCCCCTTTTTTTAAAATCAAACGGTTCGCTGATTCAGAGGCAGTCAACTGAGGTAGATGAGGGTTAATTTCAAGCATATCGTTTGCTAGCTGCTCATTGGAATCACTGGGACGCTCCTCGTGTTTTAGAACCAACAAACGATTTCTGTCTTTCTGCAAATCAGGAATACCTCCATTAGCCTCTGAAAGCACACTCGATTCAACCAAGCTATAACCATGTTTCAGTAGATACTCTCTATTGACTTCGGTGTATGAGTCTAGATAAGGCAGGGACGTTAAAGGGTCAAAAGATTGCTGATAATCTCTTGCAGACTTTATTTCATTAAGTAGGCCTCCAGGGAGCCTGTATTCATTATGAATACTCTCCAGTGCTCTATCTATAGGGGTTATATGAACCCACTCAGTCCAAAACCTCAGTCTAAACATATTCCATGTCCAATCATTAGGTTTTTTGCTTGTAGCGCTTTTAAAAACAGTTGAAAGTATCATAGATTACATAGTCCTATTTGCTTGCACTTGGTGGTCGTTCAGACTTTTCACCATTTCCTTTGGTGCCATTTCCGTTATTACCACTGCCATTATTTTCATTGCCTTGCTGATCCTGTTGAGGTTGTTGTTTCTGAAGTGAACCATTAAAAGCATCAGACATTTTGTTGAAGGTACCATTGGTTGCTGATAGGTACTGTTCAGAATCACCAAATTGACCAATAGCATCCGTAGCAACCCAAGACATTAAATTGTTGGCTAATAAGTTCGGAGCTTTCAGACAATAAGTAAGTAAACCAAATAGAACGATAGGATATCCTCCTGTAAGCATAACTAAATCAAAAAGGTCCCAAGAGGAAGGTAGATTAACTCCAATTGACTTCCACCAAACGCTATTAAGGAAAGCTAAGCTGAGGTTACACATTGCAAACCCCAGCATTAGTCCAATTACATGAAGAGTCGGCCTCAGGAATATTGCTCCGTAGAGAGCGGCCATTCTTAGACCATGAACAGCCATTAGCCCTTCACCTGCAGCAGAAGCTAATAAAGCACTGCCCAGGGCAATGCCTGCCAGAGCTTCGGCACAAATGATGAAAAAAGCGGTAACAACAAATAGGAATGTAATTATTGGCACCATGGGCAATACATTTCCTAATATAAAAGCACCTAGAAGGCTTGATACAACCAATGGGGCTACTGTTTTAACGAAGAAGGCCAAAGGTATAGCGAATGGAGCTGACAAAGCAGAACTCTCGAGGGCACCTTTGATTACATCTGCGCCTTCAGTTGCCAATACAACGATGTACCAAATGTTCTTAAGCGCTTCACCTAACGTAGATAATAACGCCAAAGCATTTGTAGACCCTGTAACGTCGAATAGAGCTCCATCATAGTCAATGCCGCTCATCCCTGGCGTTTCTATTGCAGATGCCAGATTACCATTATAATTACCAAGGCTTAGAGCTGAGCTTAATATTCCGGAAGCAACAGATACTATTGCAGACTCGTTGCCAGTCGCCGCTGCTTTTGCGTTTTCATTTGTCGAGTGAACGGCCATTAGTGCGGACCAGTTATTCAACTTCTGCGCCTCAGGCCAATCTGATTTTATGTCTCCACTCATTGCAAGTTGTTCAGTTAAGTTCCAAGTGAACTTTGGAAAATTGCTTGCCAGCCAATACGTCTTACATTCGTTTGCTTCATCTATTTCATCATCAAGAGAGGAATCGAAAAGGTTTATACTTGGAATCCATGAGAATACAGAACGGCAGAAACTAGTTCTTTCAGGTATATTTGTACTCATTACATTGTCTAATGAAAAACCTACTCCAGATGAAGCTAATTGCATCATTCCATTCATACGGCTAAACGCTAGAGGAGCCATCATCCAGCCCCCTTCTGTTAACTCTTCGACCAGCGAGGATGAGCCTGATATGCTGATATTCGCTTTAGAACTACCGCAGCGACTTGCTTCATATTGACCCTGCCAAGACTGAGATAACTCCCCCATATAACCGCGCTCTACAACTTTAGACTTACACATTGCTAAATCAACGTGCGCTTTGAATAGGTTTTCAGCTAACTCTTTAGAGCCTAATTCATTGAGTAAATATTCACGATAATAAGAGTCATCACTTCTTCGCATTGCCGTTACATATTTTGATAAATCTGCGTTCTTCAGCCGCGATAACATACTCGATACAAGCGTGTGTAATTCTGACATGAAAGTGAACGTAGCCTCTGTACCATAGTAGTTCGAGTAATATGCAAGCTTTTGCTCCACTGATGAGCTAGCAGTAGGTTTACGGGCGAAATCAAACCTGATTGAACCACAGGCTCCTCCACGAAATTCTAAAATAGCGCCAGTATTTTCAGCCCCATTCTTTCCTATAGGCTCATCGACATAATTAAGAGAAGAAGACCCGCTTGAATTAGGGTACATTGAGCTGATTCGTGAAAATGATGGAAATGAGTCGGTTGGGAATATGCTAGATGTCCCATTTGAATTAATCGATTTTAAAGTGAATTTTCTATCATTTGAGCTTTCAAACAACTCAGCACAAGAAAGCATAGAAACCATAGTTTCTCCAACTGAGAACACTTCTCCTACATTCGTAGACGCTATTTGCGCTCCAGTATGATTCACATAATCATTTACTCCAGCTTTCCAGGATACATCAGCTGCTCCCGCACCATGGACGATTACATACATCCCAGAAGCTTGTCCTACCGATACAAAAGAACCAGCAGCATGAATCATAGGTGCCAATGACCCCAACGCTATTGCAATTCTTAATGGAACGTATGGTGACATTTTCCCAAAGACATGACCTGTAGCAGCAGCATTCATCATGATGTGACCAGAGTTATATATGACATTTATTGATCCATAGAGTAGGGCTAAGAAATTGAGCCCCCCCAACATGACCATTAAAGGCGTCAATGTCGCTTCTACACTCTGATTACCAAAAAGGTGATGTACCCAACCACCGAATAAAATTGCTAAAAAGTTTGTTGTCGACCCTGTCTGAACATGAGCCTCTATACAAGTAAGAGTAAAATCTGCACAAGTTGCCATAGGGGACCTCAGTTCATGGTTGCAGCTGTGATAGTGTTGCTCAGTGATTGATAGAAGAAATCGATGTACACAAGGAAAATTCCGAACCCCATATGAACAACAATATGACTAAACTTAATTTGTCCTGACATCTGTGGATTGGCTAAGAGAGTTATTCCCATCACACCTCTGAAGTAAGATATAACTCCGTAAATAGACATGACCGCAAAACAAGCTCGTATAGCAATAGAACGAGTTTGCATCCCCGTTCCTACGGTAGAAACATTGACTAGGTTAGTAGCTCGCTGACTTATGTCATCAAACATTGCCGCTGAATAGGGAGTGCTAAAGTCTAATCCTGAACCATGCCAAAATAGACTCCCCCAAGCAGCTATTCCTTCTCCAAATTTCCACATAAATGCTGAAGCGATAAAAACTGCCATTATCAATTTAGGTGAGGGAGGGCTTCCATACATTTGACTCACCATGGGGGACGACGTTCTTATCCTCATGAGGGAAAGCCATAAAAAGACACCATGGACAAATAGATATAAACCCAGCCCCTGAGCTACTAAGATTATTCCATCAACTAAAATGACAAATTCATGCGTCAGAAACCGCTCTAGAACGTCAGTGACCTCTACAGCCATAATTAGTATTTCCTTGCATTTCCAGCTATTTCATTTAGCAGTTGAGTTTGTAAGCCTAAATTGAATTCGCTTGATAGCTGGGAATCCAGTATATGACCCAGCAGAGCAAGGACCCTTGCATCAATTTGAGCGTTCATTCTTTGGACTTGTTCCACAGTGGTAAAATTAGCCTTGCAAGCTTGACCAGCTGGCGTGTTTAACCAATCATCCATTTCACGCTGGGTATTTACCATTGCGGCTTTACGTGAATAACAAGACTTGTCACCACCATTTCCGTAGAGCTTTATTTGCTCAGGAGAGTTATAGAAATCAATATCAGCCTTTATTTGCTCAAGAATAGATTGAATAGGGCGCCCATTTTCATCACGAGGGTTGGTGAGCCCGTTAACTCTAAGAGCTGTATTAAATCCAGCTGTTGTTCTTAGATGACGTTTAAGCCATCGGTTGTAAGCCATCTTTGCATCTGCACCCGAGCTTTCATTGATAACTTGGTTATTCTCACCGCGGGGCATTTTATTTATTTCACCGGAGCTAAAAAGTACTTTAAGCATAGTGTCAGTGCGCTCTTTCTCATCAGTCGATTTGGAGTAGCCACCTTCACCCATGCCGGGTAAAACACCTTTTATATTTAATAAATCGAGTTCAACAGTATCTCCATGCGTAACGCCCTCTAAAAGTGATACAGACTCATCTGCTAATGATTGCAGCCCTGTTTCACATCTATCTCCTTCACATTCAATTTCATCTGAAAGCTGCACAGCAAAATCAAGGCTATTTGTCTGGGCTTCGCAATAAAAGTCATCTGTAGCTTCATAAAGTGCAGACACCGCTGCTATGCCATCACACATCAATGGTGAGGGTTCCATCTTTGCTTGAAGCTCAAGGTTAGAAGTTTCCGAAACACTGTTAGAAATGGCCTGTGTTGATGCGAGTTCGCGCATCGTATCTTGAGATGCTTTCCATTCCTCCATTAGTTCTGTCATTGTCATTTCAGAAATCTTTAACCCCTTTTCTTCAGCCCATAACATCGCATCTTGAGCACTTTGGCTGATTATCTGACCTAAGCCTGTTGGGTCTGTACAGATTACGGCGTTTGCTTTCCCTGGCAATAAGACCGCGAGGGATAAACTTAATAACGTTTTCTTAAACATTAGCGTGCTCTCTATAAATCAAACCCACCAATATCAAATGATAGGTCTTGAGTTGGTTGAGACGGTGAGTTTCCATCATTTGATGGTTTAGATGGAGTTGCTTCGTTGAATAGTTCGGAGAAGTCGAGTTCAGGCACTTGTGTATGTTCAATAGAATGACCAGTCTTCAACGCCCTATCCGTATTCAATGCGTATTCTGAAACACCAATTTGCAGACACATATGTTCAAACTTTGCATCGTTTAGTCCAACCTCGCGATTCGAGGCAGGGTGGTTTCTTAAGATATGCATTTGTGGGTCGACCAATGGGCCGATAATTGAGTTATTGAATTTCATTTCAACCTCTAATAGACTCGAAACTAATGTCATATTACAATAAAAAACAACATCAGCAAAACCCAAAAGTCACCTATGATTAGACTAACGTTCGATAAAAAATGGATAGATGAATACTGGCAAGAGGTTGAGCCAAAAGTAATGAGCAGCATTTCATCCTTTGAGGCCAGAGAAAGCTGGGTTGTTGAGGATCAGTCTCCATCATTAAGAGAACTTAATCGCATTGCTGAAAACCTACCTCAATTAGCAAATTTCCCATTGAATCAGGATGTGCAAGAGCAAGCCGATCGATTACTCGTAATCTTGGGGTGCTTACCGCTAAAAACGTCTTTAGCTGCTTTTGGTTGGCTGGGGGCTTTCAGTCAAAACGATCACAAATGGAATTACATCGTCTCTATCCACGCGAACCAAACTCTATCGAGTCAAAGGATAGAAAACCGAAACCGGTATAAGTTTGCCAAAATTCTTCACACAAGATTAAACCTCTTCAATTTTCTAATCGAATTCGACAAGCAATATTTGAGTGACGATGCAACTCGATTGGCACTGGCAACTCACAAAAGATTAATTCAGGAGAATACTAAGGATGGATAATAATAAAATTATTCGTTTTGCACTTCTAGCTTCAGTCATTGCAACTGTCACTCCCTTTAAGAGTGAAGCAGCAAGGGTATGTCGACAAAAAGTCTCATTGCCAGCACCTTCAGCTGGTATATGTGACGTAGATACTAGCAATCCTAAGATGGGAAACCCATTTGCTTATATAGACCCGACACAAGGGTGTGATTTCTCTTTTAGTTTGCCAGGTCTACCTTCGTTTAGCCTCGATGGTTTACAAGGAGCTCTATGCGATACCATTCAGGATATTGGGCAGCAAGGCATTGACGACGCACTTGGCCCTGTACTTGATGCGATTCCAGATAGTGTAGACCTCGACCTAGATAATTTGATGGAAGGCATCTTCGATGATCAAATTGAGATGCAAAGTAAGTTTTGCCCTGTCTATGACGACAAGGGAAAACTGGTTTCGTACGAATGTGCGTCTGATGGGAATGGTGGCGGTGACATTATAGACATAGAAGACCCTGATCATGGAGACAGAGAATGTTATACACAAAATGGAATTACATACTGTAAGGATGATGAAGGAGAGGTAACTGAACCAGACCCAGAACCTTATGACCCTGAGAAAGACCCAACTTTGCCAATATGCTCAGAGTTAGACAGTTTCTTTGACTCTGAAGGTAACTTAATACCTTGTAGAAACGGTACAAGCAGACAAGCCGTTTACCCTCAATCTGAACAAAACCTTCCTAGTTCATCAAGAGATACCAACCAATCTACCAAACCAAAATGGGATGTGAAAAAAGGGTGGTAATGTGAATTTAATACTTGTTGAAAGCAGCCTTAAATCGAAGCAAGTTAACTTGGCTCTAGGTGCACTAGGTATTCAAGAAGAGTTTACTTGCGGATTTACTATGGGGAGAGTTTTCGATTTTAAGGTCGGAGACCCTTCTCTAAAGTGGTCCCCAAGGAACTCTGACGTATACCAGTATATGTCTACTCAAATTCAACGCTCAGACAATGTTATCGCTATGACAGATGCTGACGAACAAGGAGAGTACATCGCCTACCAATTGCAAACCATAGCAAATCAATATGGTCGTTCACTTGTGAAAGCCGATCTGAGTGAGTTATCACCTTTAGGCATAAAAACAGCACTGAGTAAGGTTAGGCCAATAAACCTAGACGTTGTAGCACAAGCACATACAGAACGACTATTAAATCTTAAAGTAGCCAATTATGGTATCAATCAGGGTATTGGACCAACGAGTATTCATAAGTTAATGGTTGCAAGCCATTTAATGGATACACCTACTCTTAATGTAGCTACATTCTTAGATGATGAAAGTTCCGTTAAAGCCCTAACTTACAACACTTCTCTAAAGTCAGCCGAGTCTGAATTAGTTGAAGTTCCAACGAAACCGCCATCAACCTTAAACATCTACCAGAACGTAGCAATACACTACGATACGCCTGTCTGTGATATCGCAAATAATCTTCAAGACTTATATCAATCTGGAAAGCTTTCATACGGGCGTGTGACCGAGAATTATTGGTATCCAAGTGCAGAGAACTCCGTAGAAGATACCCTAAGCGAGCTTTGTGTAGCTATAGACATGGAAAGATTTGCGGCATTAACAGAAAGAAACCAAGCCCACTCAGCTATTTATGTCGTTGATCATCGTTCCGTGTACAGCAAACATTCAGAAGTAGAAATGGTAACTGAATTTACAAAAAGTGCTTTGGGCTTGAGCGATAAAAAGACGTATCTAGCTGATGCTGGTGGACCTATTTTGTCAACTGAAGAACTAGTTCAGCCTGGTTTAAAACGCAGCTCCCCAGATATCCAGATCTTACAAAGCTTAAATGAACTTGGCCTATATAAGCCTTCTACCAGCCCAACTCTTTGTAGTTCCCTTAGCTCAGCTTTTTACATTAACTCACAACTGAACAAAGAAGCTCTAAAGTTTCAGTTTTCTATCACTAAGCGTCTTTTCCCTTCTCTCTTAGAACATATAGAGATGCGTCAAAATCCAATCACCCAACAAGTAAACCATAAAGTAGATGGGACGGAACTAACTATCACTAACAACATGGCCAACACCTTGTTTGATAATTTAACGATGAGTAGGTAATCATGATCAAATTCCATAAAAAGAAAGGTTTAGCACTATCATTAATGGCCTTAGCCAGTTTCTACGCTTTTGCTGAGTATAAAACTGATAAAGCACCTATAAAAAGTAATCCGACAAGTGAGGTTTATGTTAGTGGATCGAGTACTTTGCCAATTGAACACCTCGTTGAAGAAAAAATGAGTGTAACCACATACAAAATAATTAAAATCATGGAAGACACTAACCTTTATGCCGCCTTCACAAATAAAGGGACATTCATTGTTGATAGCGATGTTAACTTTGCAATTAAGGGGAAAATGATTGATCTGTCCAATGGCGATAACATCCTTGGTCGTATATTCGGCGCACATAAGGATGAGATACAGTCAATAATCACCAAAGAGAAGGCAATAGTTGCTTTCACCGATAGCAGTCATAAAGCTTCAGTCAAATTGAGCGACACCAAGCCCAAGCCTCAACCAATTCCAGCTGAACCTTCTGAACATAACACCAACTTAAACAGCTCTCATGAAGAAAAGATTAACGAGATTTTACGTAAATCTCCAGGAGTTCAGGCGTTAATCAAAAGAAAGTTGGCCATGGAGGCGAAACAAGAACAGCTTGAGCATCAAGAAAGTTCTGATTCTAGCAAACAACAACCCGTAACCCAGTCATCTATTCCAAGCGTAAGCTCCGAAAAAACATCTAACACAATCATGGATGAATTAAAGAACATCGAGCCTCATATGCGTCAAAAGTTAGGACCTACATACGCTCCGATGCTTCTTCCAGCAATAGATGATGATAGCTTTATTGTTTATGAAAATGATGCAGATGTCCCTTATAAGGGAACTTTGACAGTTGCTACCGATTTTAGTTGTCCAGTATGTAAACAGCTACATACTCTAATTCCTTCTTTAAATGCTGAGGGTGTAAAGGTACGTTACATGCCTTATCCTAGAAAACGGATTATTGATTACCCATTCGAGAATAACTTTACAGTCGATCAGTATATATATCGTACTCACCAAGAGCCCCTTAATAGCTTTGGTGAGTTAGTGCTTAATGGATACTGCTCTGATGATAATAAAGCCGCTTACAATGAACTCTTTTCAACTAAGAGCTTAAGAGACTTTCCAAGTAACATTTCGAAGAGTTGTGAAACTAAAATGAGGGAATTCAAGATTTTGGGCGATTTAATGTTCGCAGGTGGAACTCCCTACCTAGTTTGGGGAGACGAAGACACTCCAGCAAGTGAAAGGGGTTATATTCGCGGAGTTATGAGAAGTGATAGAACAATTTTCGATCTACTAAAACGAAAGGAAAGTTAGTAACTAGATAATAACTTTAGATATCATCCCAAACCCTGAAACTTTATTTGGCCCATCTTGGGCCAAATTTTTATTCAATATAATAAAAGTCTAATCTATGGGAGTTACTACTATTGCATCCGCATCATCAGATTCATGATTACCGTCATATGGCACTAGAGTAATTAGAGAGGCAGATTCTAACTTGTTACCAACGCTTGCTGTAACAGGTAGGCACATATGAAGTTGACGATTCTCACTCTTTGTCATGTTATGAACCCCTCTGCGAGATCGTTCAGAAACAATCACCTCCGTTTCGACTTCATAATGCAATTGCAATTCGTGACTACTTGATAAAGAGAGTGGTGTTGGTTCTACTTTGAACCCGGTAAACTCAATTTTCTTTACAGCATCCCAAACTTCACCTAGTGGCCAACCTAAATAGTGGTTGTGTTTTGAATCAATAGAATAAGCAATCATAGAAGACATACTCCTTGAAAGTCCTATTCTACCTTCCGACACTTCTTTAATTTCTAGGCTGAAGATAGAGTATAGCTCTATGTCTGCTCGCCCACTAACTGCAGCAATCCAGGCTGCATTTCCCTCATAGTCACCCATTTTACACCATTGTTTTTAATTGATGAATGTCCTATATTATACAACTATTACCCCCCGCGCAACGAGGCAAACATGAGGTTCGAAGATAGCCTACAAGACCATGTTTTTGATTCAATTAGTAGGTCATTAGGTCTAACTATCAATGAAAAGCAACACCTTCAATTTGCAGTTAACTGGAACACGAATGAGTTGATGCTTTCGTCTTACATGGCTGCTAATGCTCTTAACGGAACATCTACGTTTAACTGCCAGCTTCCTATTGTTTCTATTGATGAAGATGGGGATATAACATCGCTCGAACTCCCCCATGAAATTGATTGGAGCAAGCCAAAGCAACAGTCCCTTCTATCCATAATAGAGATGCACGGTATTCGTCTTGATAAAAGTGAACCTAGTGAAAACTTTAAAACATGGCTAAGAGTTGCACAGCTGAATGAACTACATAGTGTTATTAAGCGATCCGTTGAACACCATCGTAGTAGCAATGCACCGAATGCCCATCAGATTCCGTTGTTATTAGATAGAACAGACTATCTCTTCGAACCTTCGTCAGGATTGGCCGTACCTAACACGCAATCAATGCTAAGTAATCGTGTTGAAAACCAGATAATCAACCAGACAACCTACAAGCACAATCTAATTCCAGATAACGAAATAGTGGTTAACCCAGCGTTAGACAATGCTATTGGGGTGGAAAGATGAAGAAATTCTTTACAATTGGGGTGGCTATTGTTGCATTCATTCCGTACACAAGCCATGCATTCTTAGCTTGGACGATTGTAGATCCAGCCAAAACAGGTCAAAAAGCTAGTCAAACAGCCACTGATGGTATGACAGCAGCTGAAAGAGCGCTGACTAAGTCTCAAGAAATGGCAAACGAGATCAATAACGCGATTAAATCATTCCAAAACGACGACAACCTCAAAGCTTTCCATACAGCTACTGTATCAGGTAGTCACTCTGAAACACACAATTTGCTAATGCAATCAAAGATGGAAGTTACACCAGGCCTTTGTGAATTTGTTGAGAGGGCGTATGTAGCTAATTTTGATGAACAAGGCTGTCTATTCTTTGATGATGATGGCCTAACTAGTTCACTAGTAATTGAGGGGGAGAAGGTACTTCCTGGAAAACTAGCTGAAGAAACTTTTGATAAACTTAAGTCCAGCATATCTCATAGAACTCCTATTGGCGCACCTAACCTTCACGAAGAATACACAATCCTTCTAAATGACACCTTTGGGCAAGCAGTATTGAGTGAGTTATCGCACGAAGACCGTTTAGCTATGGATCAGTTAGTTGGTCTGTTAACAACTCAAAATCAATCTACGATCCCTCACCCAAAAGACATGAAAGGTTCTGACGATGAACTCAGATTAACTAGAAAACTGAATAGATACCTTCGAAGTGACTTAGCGATTGCCACTATGAAATCGAGTTATATAAAACGCTCCCAATTGAGCGATATGAACTCTATTCAGTCAGATATATGGCAAGGCAGAACGGAAGAGCTTAGCGATATGAAATCCTTAGGAATGCCTGTAGAGACAGTTAATGGGCTGTCTCCTAGGCCGACCAGCGAAAGTGTTGCTCGGATGAATGCAATTCAATCAGCACGATTAGCAAGATACCTTTTGGCCTACTACGAATCACTACTTACAAGAGAAGCCAACCTTGCTCTTAAGACTCAAATTTTAGCGGAGTTAGCAGAAAATGGACTATAACAAACACTCAATAACAGACCTTATTAACAGCATCCCGCTAGAGTCTATTAGGCTTGAAACACCTGACTTTGAATTCGCAAGCCAAGGACAGAGCTTAAGCACTTCTTCTGTAGCTCCCAATTTACCAGAAACTATCAACTTCACTCCAATATCAGAAATAACACCTGACACACCAATAAAACGGTATTCATTTTCACCTACCGTTAACATTGAAAGTACTGGTATCGATGCTGGTGGTATTACAAATGTAGCTGCGAGCTTAAAAAATTCAGCTATTGAGCACTCCGTAGGAAAAGGATCACCTTCAACTGAAGAGCATGTATTGAAGCATACTGAACCTGCTGAGGAAAAGCATATAAAAACAAAAGAAGAACCCCCAGAACAAAAAACTGCATCCCCAGACCAACCAGCAACTATTGAACGTAATGTTGAGAATGAAAACGTTCCTAAACAGGATGAAGAGAAACCAAATAATAGAAAAAAAACTACCCCACCAAGTAAGGAAAACGGAAGGGAGCAGGATAGTGTACAAAATAAAGAAAACAAGAAGGTCGACCAGTACAACCAAAACATAAATACAAATAGGAACTCTTATGGCCTATTTAACCTCAACCATAACGGCTCCAAAGCTCAAGGTGGGCCTTCTTTCTTAACAAACTCCTACAACAAATTAAAAGGAGAACAGCCAGGGTTGAAACAAATCAACAGTGTCATTGATAGGTCAAGAGATCTTCAACAGTCCTACCTGGACCTAAAAGGACTGATTGCAGAAGGAGCACCAGCTTCAACACTTAAAAAAGCTGAGAAAAACTTCGAGAAGATAGCTAGTGACCTAAATAAAAGTGTTTCAAAAGTTCAAAAGGGATTGGACAACCTTGGTCCTAATGCGATTGACCAACTAGGCAAAGCCGTAGGCCAAGACAAGCTATCCCAATGTAAAAAATCACTTGAAACTGCAACTAAATTACTTTCTGGAGAAAACGTTCAGGAAGTAGGTATGCAGACTAGCAAGATTGTCCAGAAAGCTGCGGAAAACATGCACAAAACTGTTGAAAACATTACAAATACAATTAACACAACCATCAACATGCTTGGGTTAGGAAGAGGTTAACGATGAGCAATTTTATTGAGTTAATGGAAAGTGAAAACGTACCAACAAACTTTAAATTTCTTCTAGGATTCCATCAAGAGACCAGCAAGCTTTCGCACTTCGGAATCGCAAAGCACATTGGTTTACTAGATCAATACATTGAAGATAGCGTTGACTTAGGTTTGCTTAACAATATGACGCTTGAAGAACTATGCATTCAGTTTCCTCACCTAAATATGAGTAAAGAAAAGTTATCTATCTTGAAATCAGGAGTACCTTACTTCAATGGCTTGTATCAACTAGAAATAAACAAAGAAGCCTACAAGTATAAGGACCTCTATGACTATTGCACTGATGGTAAATCAATTGTTCTAAACCTAAACAATAAACCCATAATATTTTTGCCTAGCGAAAATGATTACTATCAACTACAGCTCGATATTAGTAGCAAAAACCACTCTAACGAAATCGTTTTTTGGCTTGATTGCGCTGGCTTATTACCTACAACAGACACCGAATCATCGGCTCCCGGTACAGGGATCGCCATACAAGAACAAGTCATGGCAAATAACTACTATATAGCCATAGCACCTGAAAGTGAGATTGTTCGTAACCTTTCTAGGATAGACTCCAGTGTATTCTCGAAAGTTAATGAAAAGCTATATGAAGACCAATTACCACATCAGGCCGAAGGGTGTATTGAATTTCTTTCTTTTGCGGAAAAGCACCTGATACACAAGATCCACTTCAATATTATAGATAACTCTATCAATAGAGTCGTCTGTCTAAATCAAATGGTTACTGAATCTTTTGATTGGACTTCTCTAGGTATGTATCAGGGGTTAAAGCTATTTTTGCAAGAATCCGGCATACCTACCAAAGCTTTAAATGAAACCCCGTATTCAGGTTTCACGGTTATAGAAATGCTTACATCAGAACATACTGATGAAAGCTTTGAATGCGGCATTAAAATAAACTCAATCCCTATCCCTGGCGGCTATACCCTAATTTTGGACATGATGTACACATCTGAGTTTGAGATAGAGACAAATCAGACAAGCACTCCTGAAATTCAAGAGGGAATTGTTCAGTTAAGCTTCGGGAGTATTAAACAAGATCCACTTGGTGGAATGATCAATAGCGTACGAGAGCATTTGAATGAAGAAAATGGAGATACATTTCTAGCGTATGAAGATTCATTTCCTATCTACTTAACAGATCTTGTTCACACAAACCTTTCAGGTGATATCAATAGTTTACTCTCACAGTACGCTTCTTCAGGTATGCAGTTCCTAATAATTGGAGAAATCTCTAGCGAATTCATTGCCAATACTGCACTGATTGCAGCACAAAATGGCTTTATGGTGTTCGGATGGGTTTATTCGGCCACAGAGTCAGGCGCACTAAAAAAATTCACGTATAAACAATCTATTTATAGACAAAGCGAACCTCATGCACTTGGGCAACTCGTTAGACCTATCCAAATTGAACATGAAACTAGCGAGTAGGGGGGAACTATGAATCACAATACACCTAGTAACATTGTAGAAAGACTAGAAGCAAGTCTCCGAGGCACGGTCTATGCCACTAAAAAAGACCGTAACAAAACTATTTTGAGAGATTATGGACATCCATTCGGACGCTCCAAGAACTCAATGGGTGCTAGTTTAAAGCTTTCCGATTACGTGAATGGAAAGTCAAAAAGTCTCAATGAAACTTATTCGAGGGAATTTGCAGAAGTTCATTGGGCTAAAGCCGCTGCATTGGCCATCCATCTAACATCTGGATTTGAAGTCTATTCAAAAAATGGTATTTCTGAATTCTTTGAAGAGCGTAAAAAGCTCGGAAAAATTGCAAGTGAGCTCAGGGCTACCGGAGACGATGTATATAAAAATCCTGAGTATGTGGCCGCTAAAAACAAAGCATATGAAGCATGGCAACGTAGGTTTAGTCCAGAACACAACTCAGCATCAATCTTAGATAAAACTCACAAAGCTCAAGATTCACTTTTAAGTGAGTTCTCTAGCCAAGCAGTTAAACTTGGGTACATAGATCATTCTTCACTTTTTAGATTAGAGAAGCTAGTTAGAGAAAACATAAAGTCTCTAAATAACGGGGTTCATGAAAATGAACTAGCTAATCCTGCTCAAATGTATCAACACAAAGCTGAACTTTATGAGCTAATGTTGAGCGAAACGTATCAAGCAGACACTAAATCACTGCAGCTTCTTGGTAAAAATATGTTTCAAGAGCACTTAAGTGAGATACAAAGTTACGCAGATAGTCAAAAGTACACAAGCTCTAGTGGTAAGCGCGTTGATTTTGACATTGACCTAAACTCATACGCTGACTCTCCAACTATTGGTGAAAATGGTGCAAAAGTCGGAGGTATCGCTAAGGAATTCCACCACAAAGGCGGTAAAAAGTCAGAATGGTCGGTTGCTGCTGGGATTAGGGTTTTTTACAACGACAAAAATCCGAGTGACATAACGCCAACGGTCTCACTTGCCGTCGGTATTTCGCTTATAGGTCGAGACTCTACATTTATCAGTTTTAAACCTGACTTCAAAGGCTGGTGCGAACGTCTACCTTGTGCCCCTTTGGGTAACGAGGCAAACCTAACAGCTGAGCAAGCTCGTCTTGCTCACGAAACTCGTCAAAAAGAACTAGCGGATAAAATAGCTGCCTCCGCAAAAGAAGCAGAGCTTAAGCATCAACAGAAGATGCAAGAGATAGCTGAAGCTAACGCTAAACGTGAGATCGAGGTTAAAACCTTAATTGATGCCAATTTCGAAAAACCAGAACTCACTAAAGATTCCGTAAAAGGCACTTATATCCAAAAAAAACATTTGGAGGCCTTACTAAACTATCCAGAACTCCATGGTCTGATGAGACTAACATCTTTATACGACCAACCAGCGGTTAGCATTCAAATGGGCCCTAATGTGGAGGAGACTAGAGGGTTACAGTTCTTAGCCCATAATGGCTCTCCCTGGAACAAAGAAAATCCCACTAACAAAATGTTTGAAGTCATGAATGACGACATGAAAAACAATTTTGTTCAACTCGGCAATATTACACCTAAGACAACGATCATAACGAGTGAAGGCTTTGCTAATGGAGGGTCTTTGTTTATCGCCGCTAAGGAACGTGGTTTAGATGTTGCTGTTGTTTGTGCGATGTTTGCTAATAATATCTCTCACGCAATAAAGCGGTACAGCCAGGACTACCCTAACAACCCCCTATTAAACGCCTCAGATAATGACTGTTTTTTAAAAGCCCCTACGAGTGAACACTCGATTAGAGCTCTTAATTTGAATACAGGCGCGAAGGTCGCTCTTCAAGCTTACGACGAATTTGGGGTAAAAAGCTTTAGCGTTGATTGGGAAAAGTTAGATGTACTTCCAGAAGCCACTGCAATTAAGGCTACAGACTACAATAATTTATTCGATATTTTTGAATATGATAAAGCTATAGAAGTTATGGGAGACCAGTTAGAGCTGGTAATAAGCAACAATACTACACCATCAAAAGAGTATGTCGCTCCCAGGAAATTTCTGGATGCAGAAAGAGATAAATTCACTGATATCTTTGATGCATATGGCATCGATGGGACCCTACTAACCACTAGCTTTCCCGTTGGAATGCAATTCGAAACTCCAAAAGCAGTATCCGTAGAACAAGAGCGAATAGATCACCGAGTCTCTGAGCTACCTGTTCAAGAAGCTAACGTAGCTCCTAATGAACATAATATAGAACGAATAGTGTCATATTCGCTACAACGTCACATCGACGGAGATTGGCAAACTATTGAGAAAGCAGACACCGCTAAAGAAATTTTAATAAACCTAGAAATTGAAAAGGGACACGCAGTTCAGATAGCTTATGAGAAGTTTTCTCAAGCTGAAAAAAACCTTGATAGTGCTTACACCAAAGCTCTCGAATATGTTGGTTCAACATACAGATGCTTTGACGAGGAATCAAAAGTACCTTTTACTTCCGCAGATACATACAACGATATTAGGGATATTCAATTGGCCCATGATGTCGTTTTGCTTGTTGAGAATGAAACGGGAACATTTGCTAGACCAATAAGAGTTTCTGAAGATGGTGAGCTTGTTATCGGAGGTAGTAAAGGGCTGAAACAACCGAGATACAACAGCAGAGCAGACCTTGCACAAGACATCAACGCTGTAGTCGAATCAATATATTTTAGTAACAATAATTATCAGTGGCTTACTGATCAAAACTTTGTATTACGAGATATTGATGCAGATGGTAAGCCAGACAGAACTACTTCAAGGACATTTGAGGAAGAATTCGGCCTCAGCGTATCGGAAGTAATGTCTACATTAGTGGACCCAAGGTCGATACAAGCAAAGCTCGAAAACTCAAATCAGACAATCAAAATAAATTGTACGACGACAAACGAACTTGAACCAGTAACTGAATTAGAAATTGACAGTAATGAAGTTGCTTATGAGCTTGACAGAATCAGCTCTCAACCAAACATTATTGATATCGATACATCTGCTTTTTCTAGTGCAGATCAAAACTTCTATATCGAACCCGCTGAGCGGCAGTCAAAACCTTACACAGTTAAATCATTTGCACCTAATGGAGCTGTAAACGGTAACTATGAGTTCGATTCATTGGCTCTTGCAGAGAATAAAATTGACGCATTGAATGGCACTAAATTCACCATACCTACAACCGTTTACTATATTTCAAAGCATGGTGAAACGCCTATATCAACAACAATCGACCCTGTGGATTTACCGCTATTGCAGCCAAAAGCACCACTGCAAGAGGAACCTGGTCAACTTTCTCGAGAACTAGAAACCTGCTTAGTACAAATTGATTCAACAGATTGGGGGACGTACGAACTCCCAATATCAAATGATACCCCGATAATGTTGAACCAAGAGGGTAGCTGGGTTAATGCATCAACTGGAGAGCCGACAAAGACTCTTAGCTTAATTGAGCTATACAACATCGAAAACGCCCATACAGAAGGTTTAGATAACGATAATGAATTAACCTTAGATAGTACCAACTTCGCAGAGCTTGCTGCCGATGGTGGCTTCGATATTGATTTCAGAGAACAATATACAGGCTTGGACCATGATCTTATTGAAACCACACATGAAATAGAACCCATTGTCGATGATTTCAACTTTGATATTGACACATTAGCTAACCTTGACATGAATGAACTGGAACCTGAAATAGAGGGAGCCCAGTTAGAACAGCTCAAAGAAAATATAGTTGATGCTATTGACCTAGAAACAGACAACGAGCCTGTAAACCACGAGCAAGAACTGACTAACCCTGACGCTTGGTCCGATGAACTCACTCACGGCAATCATAACCTGGAAGAGAGCATTGAGGTTGAGGCAGAAACGGATAGCCCAGAATTACTCGATAATGCAGATGACTGGTTGGATGAATTATCTGAACTTGACGCCCCATCGTTTAAACCCTCAACAATCGACCCATTAGAGAGCGATATGCCTGATTTTTCAGGTATGGAAGACGTTGAATGGGGTCTTGATGATTTCGGCATAGATGAGGAAGAGCAAACCATTAGTGTTGCTGGCTCAGAACATGTTGAAAACCAGGGCACAATAGATTTGTTTGAGTTAGCTGACCAAGAAGTGGAAGTCCAATCCGTATCTAACGAACAGCCATCATCTGTAAGTCAAGCAGAAAGACACAGTATAGATACGACAATCAATGACGTAAGTATTGAATTGGGTCAAGTTGACCCCAAGTCCGATGGACTGGATCTTAAGCATCAGAAAACTACAGGGGTAGGCGAGCGTTCCTTGGCTGAGCAATCTATGGAGAAGATTGATAGAACGACAGATGTGCTTGTCAACTCTACAACAAGACCACCAAACAGCGATGAACAAGTAATAAAAACTAATACTGGGGCAAAATCATTAAGTCAGCTAGTGTTAGATGAACTAAATGCTACAAGTATTAACTTTAGTGACCAGTTCACACCAAAAGATACTTTTGTTGGAATTTCAAGCTTTACGACGGTAGGTGCCTGGGCCGATAGTTCGAAATATTGGAAATCAACAACCACTGTAGAAGCCTCTACTTTGAATGTTAGAAGTGAAATCGATTTACCTTTAGTAGACGTAGAAGCTCCAGATGTTAATGTGCCAACAACAGAACAATTAACGTCTATATTCGATAAATCTAAGCAGAAAGCTTGGAATGAACAACGAGCCGCAAACTCAATCCAGGCGCAAGTCGAAATGTTTGAGGAAATTGCGCTTTCTGAGAACCAAAACTTTAATGCGAACCTAGATGTTGCACCAGACCTTGATGGTACTTCCTCTTCCTATAACCCTAATAGTGAACAGACATCCTCAGATGCGATACCGTCAAAAGACACAACAAGCCCTGACATAGAAAATACAGCTCCTGCAAACGAGATAAAGGATGAATCCAGAAATGGACAACACCAAAGTGAGATAGAAAAGGAACTTTTAAAAGTACTTCAGTCACTCAAATCCTCAGATAAGGAGAGTGTGGCCCATCTTACTGGACTACTTACAAACATAGCTGAGAGTGCAGCCAAAAATGCCATAGACGTCCATGACGTTACAAGTAGAATTGAGACACCACATAAAGTAGAAGTGACTAACCAATCAGAGGAGCCTATCCAGGTTGTAACCAAAACATTCTCGGAGACAACAAAGGTCAATATTAATGACTTCGACTTCGATGATAATCCTGATGTAAAAGCTTATGTGAAACTTGCTAATGAACTTGTAGGCGACAAAGGACAGTCAGCTATACAAAAGAAAGCAGCCTTCCTATACGCATCAAAGACATCTCCAGAATCAGATACCAAAGAGCTAACTCAAAAAGCACTTGAAGTATTGGTATCAATAAAAAAACCTGAAGACAACTTAGCTAAACAAGAATATGCATCTAAAGCTAGTGAAATAGGCAATTGGTTGGCGACTGAAGCTAGAGTGGGGATGATGATCGAATCTACACGCAATGAGCAAGGCTACGTGACGAAATTTTCTGCTCTTGATAAAAAGCTACACGCAAAGGTACATGAATATCTTACCACGCCTTCAAGCCCAATTAAGGGCGCTAATGACCCTATATACTTTAGTCGAATTTGTCTAAAGGACGCTATTGAAAAACGTCAAATACCTGAGGATACGCTTAGGCAAGCTCTTTTCGGCATATGGAATAGCCCTGTGGGTAATACAGGTGAACTATCTAAATACTACAACAAAGTTGCTACCAGACTGCACGAAACTGGAGTAAGGAAGGTAGTTAACGATCTTAAAGAGAAAGGTATTATTGAGAATGACCCTAGTAGTAGACAAAATCTACTGTATGAAGACCCACTAGATGGGACACAAAAGTCCTTAAAGATTTCAAGTTTAAAATCTGCAGCAGCTGGTTTGGTAGCAGAACGTGAAATACAAGCTGCAAAAGAAATGCCTCGAACAGCGAAGAAGAATCAACGTGAGCCATACAGCTACTTCGTAGCTAAAGCATTTGAGAATCTAACTGAAATTAGTACTCCTTTAAAAACGGAGATTGATTTAGATAAGCCATGGAGAGCAACATTGCGAAGAGGTGATGGTTCGCGTTCTGATATGAACTCCAAAGAGCAAGAAACTATGGAGATTACAAGATAACAATGATTTCTTATCTGTTCCTGGTAATTACTGGTAGTCTCATTGCAAAGATCACTTATGTCATAGCTGGATTTCTGCCACAAATTGAAGAAGATGAGATCAGAAATGATCTCATCACCTATTATCCTGAATACTCTTTAGAACCAAGTAACCGTGAAGGACGGTTTGACTTCACTAGCTTATGCAAAAGTGTTGGATACTGGGTACCTTTCTCCTGCATTGCTGGTGGCCTGAAGGGAAACAACCAAACTTATAAAGAGGTATTTGTATTAGAAATTACCGTAGCCGCTTCAACGGTGACTCTATACCAAATAGCAACTTCATTTGAGCAGTTTCTTTTAATGCTCATTTTCTTTTGCCTAACAGCAATGGCGTTTTTGGTTGACCTAGCGAGTCAATTTCTACCAGAAAAACTAACAAATTTCATTTTATGGTCTGGTTTGGTTCTGGCTTGTACAGAGTATGGCTATCTATCTTCCGAAGAATCGCTTAGCGGTGCTTTATTAGGGTATGGGCTTCTTTACCTTTTCAATACTATGCATAAAGTGCTTTACAAAAATATTGGAATGGCAAATGGTGATTTAAGGCTGGGGGCTGGTATAGGGGCTTGGGCTGGCGTAGAGATAACAATGCTCACAATACTCTTTATGTTTGTGTTCATCGTCATAACATATATAAGAGGAACGAGAGGGCAGTATCCACTGGGGCCATATATAGTGATAAGCTCTTACATAGCATTCATAGTCAACAATCCCAGTTTTTTAACTATTAATTTTTAAATTAAAGCAGCTATCGTAGCTGCTTTATTTTCTAATATGAATAGTAATATGGGCCCTACCAAACCACTACCTCATGTTACTTTCATCCAACCCATATTCTGTCTCCGCTAAATCGAGTAGCAGATTTAAAA
Source organism: Vibrio sp. 811 (assembly GCF_033339195.1). Classification (NCBI taxonomy): domain Bacteria; kingdom Pseudomonadati; phylum Pseudomonadota; class Gammaproteobacteria; order Vibrionales; family Vibrionaceae; genus Vibrio; species Vibrio sp. 811. The sequence continues at coordinate 115,728 of NZ_JAWOUB010000007.1, read as the reverse complement.
ACTCATCATTCGTTGAAGACTTAGCTACTCTCTTACATAAGGAATCAAACCTTTTTTTGGTAAGCTTAGACAGTGCCATTGTGGTTGTTGAAGTTTTATCACGAGATTTCGCAGCATGAAACAAACCGACGAACTTATCTACTCTAGACTCTGGAAAGAAAACCAATAATTGCATGAAAGTAGACCGAATCTTCTGTACATCCGTTTCATCAATTTTATTAAGCTGAGATTGAATTGCTTTAGATGTTGTACGAAAACCATCCGGGTCATTGCAGTGGTTAAGTGCCAAAAAATTATCGTTAGCATCCAGAATCCACTTTAAAAACTGGTAGTTATTTGGCCCACGTATGTTAACTTTTTTGCTTAATGAATTAGACATGAGTATCGGCCTTTTTATACAGCGTGAAAAACACGGTCGTCCATAACCAAGCTAAAACGTAAAATCCCTCGCCGGGAGGAGCTGTAAGCAAACATCCAATAGATACAATTACCACTGCAACCTCAACGGCCTTTAAGAGGGTAGGAGATAGTACTCCACCTTTGAACTTATGAATGATGCATAGCAAACCAAGTACAAATGCCGACGTCATAAAGACTAAGACTGCATTTCCTTCAACAACTGATGACACCAAACTTACGGTAGCAAATAGGGCAAGTAACATCATAAATTTGTTAAAAATCTTTAGCATTTGTACTCCTGATCTCTTAGTTATATATACTCAAAGTCAGCATGCTTAGAAGCTTCAGTACCTACGTACGAGTATTCCGCTTTTCTCACACGAACAAAGAGGGGGCTATAGCTATTATGTTGGTTGAAGTGGCCAACAGCATGGTTTCTTTCGTCAGCGATAGCTCTTTCGATTAAAGCTGATTTAAACTCGCTATACGTAGTGCTCCTATTACCATCGGAATCCTCAGGTAACTCCAAAATCAAATTCAATATCAAATCTGAAAATTTATCATTTGGTTCTGGTAGCTCAGAGTCGAGTCTATCGAGTAAGGAAATCGAATCTGATATCACACGGTAGATTAGAATATCAGTAAATTTAAGCTTCTCGAGATCATTAGAAAACTCAGAATCGATGCCTTCAACTCTGTTTAGAATTGAGCCGAGAACATCGTTAATAGCAACGTCTGACTTGGATTTGAGTATTTCTTCATCAACCTCACTACTTTTGAGTGACATCAGAGTAGAACAAAGCTCATCGACAACGATTTGAATTGATTTTTCATAAATTGAGTCTCTTGTAGTTAGCAATCGCTCGCAGAATGACATGTGTCTTTCAGCAATATGAATCCTTTCAAGTTCTGAGTTCAACAAAGATCTCCTAGATTCACCTGCCTTTTCATACTGAGAAACTTTTCTGTTTAATCGTTGCAATTCCTCTTGTAACTTATCAACTCTTAACGAGAAATCAGAGCACTCTGCTTTTAACAAACGTAAGTCAGAAGAGGTTGATTCAAGAGATTCGATTTTCTCAAGCTTCACCTTCTTATCTGCCTTAGCTTTTCTCAACTGTGTACGATTAGATGCAATTGAAGCGTTAGCTTTCTTGGCTCGTTCAATATATAAACTGGCAAGTTCAATTAGTCTTAGATAAAGAGGTTGTCGAGCGCCTTTATAAATGCTTCTTTGAGATTCAATAGCGCTTCTAGTGCATCTCTTTAAAGAGTCAACGCTATCCCTATTAAAAAGCACGAGCTGGTCTTTCTTAAGAATAATGTCCTTAGCAATAAAATCTTCAAAACGTTCGTCATACAGCTTTGCTGTCCTCTCAGATATCTCTTTTATGCTTTTCTCGCGGAATTCAGAGTTACTTAACGTTTGGTTTGGTGCATTCTTTAGTACGTCCATCATTATTTCTTCTGAACGACGAAGAGAAACATCAACGTTATCCAGTAACAGCTCAGTAGGACGAAGAGTATTGCTCTCATCAATCGTGCATAATCCCGCTCTAACGAAATACATTAAAGCGTCTTGCACTTTGAAAGGTATGTCAGAACCATAAGAGACATTATTCAATAAATTTGAGCGCTCTTGTAGAAACTCTAAATCTGAGTCACTTCTTAATGCGCGAGCTTGGGCCCGTACTGCTCTTGATATTTGGCATGAAAATAGGGCAATTGAAATCTCATCAACAACTTTAAAAATCTTAGCTGCAAATCTTGTAATCCTATTATCTAAAGAGTTAGTTAGGGTCAAGTAGCCTAATCGCTCATCTAGCCACATGAAATCCTTATGACAGATAAGCAAAGAGTGAGCTAATTCCTCTCTTTTATGTACAGGCAGCTTTTTAGGCATGAGAGGTAGTAAGATTTGCTCTTGTATCATCCCATTAAACTTTACAGCTCGTTCTGCGTGGTTAAGAAGGTTTTCTAACTTAACGTTAAAGTTGTTTGGAATAAGGAAAAGCGTAGACTCTTTAGTATTTCTCTCACGACCCTTTATACGTGTGTCATTGAACTCAAAATAGAGCCTCTTAATTTTGAGTTGTCTCGTGTCGACTTTTGGTCTGAACTCTAGGATTTTCATCAGCCCCAAAACATTAAATGGTTTTTCACTAAATGCTTCTTGATGTCCAAGCTTGGGGTTAAAACTCTGATATTTGGGATCGGCTAAGCGTTGGGCAAGTAGCCCAATTTCAATTGGGACCTGAGAGTACAGGTAATCAAACAGATTTTCGAAAAACTCATCCCACGATTTAACTAGTTCCTTGCCAAACGAATCTACAAGTACACTCTTGATGACACGGATTCTTTCGGTACTAACAGTTGCTTCTGGGTACTCCACGTCAAGAAATTCTTTAATCTGAGCTTGAGTATGTGGACCCTCACCATTTAGCCCTAGTGCCAACTCTAAAATTCGGGCGTTGCGTTTGGGATTCTCTAGTAGTTCAATCTTTTGAACAATGTCTGCCAGCCTAGAGATAAGTAACTTTTTGGTTTTTGGCATTCTTATCACCTTAAATCAAAGGTTTACTACTTTTGTATTTATTATATTGCGGTAATAACCATATTGCTAAGAATTCTATTATATATTATAGCAAATGTTAAGTCAGCTTTGTGTTAATAAAATTAGATATATGCTATAAATGGACTATAAACAATAGAAAGTGGAGTTCACAATGACTGTAGAGCTAGAAGAGTTAAAAAGCCCTTGGGTGGAACTGTATGAACAATGTTTAGAATCAGCATACGATTACCCTTACAGTGACTTAGAAGGTTTCCCTGGCTTATACGCCAGAAGACTTAAAACAGCAATTTTGCTAAAACAAAATAGGAACAAAAAAATCAGTATAACTGAAGCAAGTACGATTGCAGATAGAGCAGCAAAACACACCCTAGTCGAACTTAGGGCTAAGTTCACAGAGCGTTGTAGTTTTTCACACATCAAAAACGAGCTCAGAAAGGGTAGTGCTAGCCAGATTCCAGGAAGAAAAATAATAGACAATGGTATGGCTGCAAAATTCATGAACATTGTCGTTGGTTTCCCTACCTATAAACTAAGTTCTAACGAGATTAAATTTCTCCTTTCGAAATTCGATAGTGACTTAGTACACTACGATAGTGAGAAGTGGTACATAACGATCAAGGTTTTTGAATTGCATTTAGAAGAGGCGGAACCGACACCACAAGAGATGGCTGTTCTGGATAGCGTTGCACGATCTTCAATTCCTAGCATTATTGCATACACATTGGACTCAGATTACAAGATCGACTGGAAGGACTTTTTTAACGCTGTTAAAGCAAGAGTTAAAGAAACAGTTAAACAAGGTTTTAATAGGTTCAAAAGTCGGAAAGGGGACTTAGACAATGAACAAATTGAGGCTCTCTTTGACGAATAAAATAGGTACCAACTCCTTTCAAAAGTGGGGCTTAACTAAACAGTGCTAAGCCCCATTTTTCTTAAGCTATCAGCAATGACTCCATGTTGAAATTATCAATAGCTAAGCTATCAGAGACACCATCTTTACTTTCAAGATAATCATCTTTCGTAGAAAAAGCATCTGGCTGTTCAGTTTGCCCCTCAACAGCTCTAAAGCCAATAGGGTGGTTTGAAAGCTTTTCAATACTTGAAGCTATTTTAGCCAAATGTTGCTCAACATTTTCGAGTGTCTTGTACTCATTACACTTAAACCTTTCTTTATTACTTTGGTTTTGAAGGAAATGAATAGCAGAATTCATCATATTGATAGCATGTTGGTTGACATCATTAAGAGCTTGCTTGGGATCGTTTTCGGAATGTGCAGACAAATAAGTATGAACGAGACCTTGGTGATACACAGAAGAATCCGTTATGTGTATGCTAGCTCTTCTCTTTACTTTATCAATGTGTAACCCTAAGTTGCGGCACCAATCCCAGTCTCTGATCTCATGAGGGAGGATGTTATCAAAATAATACATAAGCTTATCGAACTCACCCTCTTCGATGAAATACCCAATTCTAATTAACTCTTCGACTAACGATTTGAGAGTTATTGATTTTGAATTCGCTAACTCTCGGCATTCTGTTGAGTAATCATTTGGTATCCTTATTTCCACTTTTAATGAAAAGCGCCCCATGACCTTTGCCTACTTATTCTTTTTGTTGTTTTGGTACCAAAGCTCTGCAAACAACTCAAGGCCCCAAGCGTTTAGCTTGTCTGCTTCATCTGGTATGAGGAATGAGTTGTTATCTTTACCGTAATACTCTTCAATTAAAGGTGTAATTTCTTCACGCAATGCGGCAATAGTACCTCCAATGAATATGATTAAATCAATATCTACAGCTTTAGATAAGGTATCAGTGATTGCGCCAAAAATCTTACTAGCTAGCTCCTTCCGTGCATTCTCTGCCCATTCAGAATGATCTTTCTCAACCCCCCGAACTGTAACAATACCTTCATCAATTAACTTACGGCACTGCTGATGTGTGGGTGTGGTGAAACCTAAATCGTAAAGGTAGTTGGATGCTTTTTTGACAATCTGATTGAACCCGATGTCCTGGGTGACAGAACGATCCATATCAATAGTTCCATCGTCAAACACAGCTATATCAGTTGTTTTACCACCAGGATCAGCGATTGCGATCGTTTTTCCTATGTATTCAGGGTTATGTACCAACATCCCTGAATCATCTCTCTTAAATAGGAATACACGAAGGGCTGCTAGTGCTTCGGGCTGAACAAGTAGAGCTTCAATATTTGACTTCCGCAGCTTCGATTCCGGGTCAGTACCTAAGTGATCAAAAGATCTCTGCATAGAGAGCATCTTTTGCTTAACATTGTTTTCGTTGACGGACCCATCTGTTTTAAAGAACTGTCTTAATGGCATTCCAGTACAAAGAACGTACTTTTTATTGAGTAACTCATCTCCAAATTGATTTAAGCCATGCTGCAGTAAAACCTGAGCTGCTTCACTATTGGAGAAGTCATCGTTCCTGGGAATAGGTTGTTTTACCTCACCAATGGTGTAAGCGTTACCTGTAACAGCAGAAGTAAATTTCGTTTGAACAGGAGCATTACTTGATACTGAAAAGGTTTCATCTAGTACCGCAAAACGTTCAGTCGAACGTTGGATGTGTGTAGGAAAGGAGGTTTTAACAGATTCAGCTGAGATCTTATGTTGGGCATTACCGTCATCATACCCAATAAATAGTGTTGAACAGTCGTTAAACATAGTAAAATATCTCTATTGTTTTTTAGTGATAAATGCAATATATAGCATGTATGTGACAACCTCAAATATTTTCACTTTAGGAGGCAGGTGTTGATTGAAGACTGGCGAGAGAAGTTAAAGGAGAACTTGGAGAGAAATTACCAAATAGAAGTATCATCTCTCTATATATCGAAAAAGAATCGAATGGTATATGTACAATTTTCTGACAGTTCAAATGTACAAAAATACTTAGGTTTAAATTTAGACCTAGTCGATGTAGTGATTAGACAAAATACATGGGAATATTGCCAGAATAGCAAGGTATCAACGTTAATTGAAAAACGACATAGAGTAAAACTACCAAAGAATAAAATGAGTAAATATTGCTTCGAATCTTAGTAAGAGTAATCGAAAACTAAGTTATTTTTTATCAGAAGATCTATTTAACTTTAGTTAAATAGATCTTCTGATAACGTATTTTATGGTAAATGGCCATTATGTTTAATACTCACAAATTTCAAATTCACAGGGGAAAGAGATTTCACATAGTCAACTTTCTAAAGGAGGTATCTAACTTATTGATATTTGGTAGGTGGTAACAACTACGTGTACAAAATTCCAATCGTCGTGAATTTAACATAACATAGATAATATACACTAAGAGTGTAAGAGCAATTTTAATATGTCATCTTATACTTAATGAACATGCAGAGCTTTGAGTACCTCAACCGATGCTAAATCCCATGATTGACCGAGACTTTAATCGTATTACAGTGATGCAAAATGTTCGCGAACACCGCCTTCGTCAAATCGACGATTTAGGCTGCAAATATATATAATTTAAGTCCTCGACAATTGGAAGCTTATTTAGTCAGTTAAGCCAGTTTGGTGCTTCTACGTTAGCACATACGTCAAGAGCCGAATCAAGCAACCGACGTTTTCTTTGCCTAATCATCTGAACATCATGGGAGCTCAATACTTTGATTTGTAGCTAACATTCGCTTGTGAGGTTCTAACGGAACAACACAACTTGGCTCTGACTGTCTATACACTAAGTCAGTTGATGACAGTCGATGGCCCCACGTGCCACACTAGCCATTTGCTTGCCAACCTCGTTATTCACATAGGTCAAATAATAAATAGTATTTTCAATTTCTGAATACAAAGGTGGAAGGTTATCATTAAGGTTCCAACCTCATTTTAAAGTAAATTGTTCTGAGCTCCTTGCTCTAAGTAGACCTCAGTTGCTCTCCCCAACATCCCCCTAGCCTTCACTCAAAATATTCACATTATTTCAAAAGATACGTCTCTTAACATCCTAAAAATGGACGCATCTATCGCTTTGGCAACATCACACATTGAGCTGTCTAAAGCTAAAACATGCTCTTAAGTTGATAACTTAAGATAAATCCACCACAGCCTTAATTACTCACAGTTGTAGATATGCCCTGGCAAAGGGTCTTTTTTGTCCTGACCGATTAGCGGCTATTTGGTGGGACTGTAATGGCAATTGGATGGCAATAATCAAGCTAATATACCCGATGGACATTTAATAAGTGAGTAAAGTATTACGTCACAGTGAGAGTAATCGGACACTTAAAGGTCATAGAAAGGAGCCCAAAAGGACAGTGTAATTTTTGATATTTACAAATATGGGAGAAAAACAAGTCTGTCAAACAAAACGCAGACCCTTCTTTAGAATTAAAATATTTTAATACTTTTAAATTTAAAATAATTAAAAGGGCTTCGCCAAAATATAGATCGAAATAATCAATGTCAAGTTCTTTAATATTGCATTGTGATCGGGGGATGACGGGTTGGCTGGGGCCGAGCTGTCGGGGGTGACCCCCAAGAAGCGGGAAATTAAGCATTTAGGGCTTTAGCCCTAAGTGCTTAAATGGATAATTCGCTATATCCAGAGTGATCAATTGACTCTGTCATGGTGATCTTGCGACCAAAGAATGACCACTCTAATTTACGTACTAAACGTGTTTTGTACTGGACTTCTGAAATTACAGAAGGCGTAGTTTCCACACCAAACGTTTCTCTCAGTAACTCTTGTGCCTTAGCAACTATTGACCCCTGCGTAATCTCGAATTGAAGATCGAACAACTTTTCTTTCACAAGGTCTCCGATAGGTGTTTCTGAGGCTTTGCCGAATTCATATTTTATTCCCAGTTCACAGTAGACAGCGTTTGGAGTTTTTTTCTGAAATTCCGCGCTAAAGAATCTCCCCTGAGTTAAACCCATATCGTTGTCACCAACTTGACCAATAATCTTGCCGTTAGTGATGTAGAAGTTATGAACTGTTACTTTCATTTTTTGTCCCGCCAGTAGTATTCCCAACTGTTTCCATTATACCAAAACCAGATTAAAATACCACATTAAAACACAAATATAGGTAAAATATACTTAACTATTTTAATTGACTTATATCCAGACAAAGACGACACAATAGGGCTCGATAGAGGGTTAGCTTTTTAGGCGAAGCCGTTAAGAAAAGCGTTGAAACTTCTTTTAGCTGCCGAAGGCAGATCATTTAGGCCACCAGCACCTGCCATAGCAATGACAACGGGGTTTATGTTGGCATTGCTATGGCGCTGGAGGTCTAGCAGCCTTGAGCGATACATTGAAATGCATCAAACCTTATTACTGCACTATGGATGACAACGTGTTTTTGTTGGCGTCCATAGTGATTTAGGTTTGATTGAAATTTCAATGACAACACTTAGCGAGGAACGAGCTTTAGTGATGTAGGGGTAAGTCCGGCGGGTGGGCCTCGGTGGCGACTAGGGGGAACCCCTGTTAGTGGAGAGCGTCCAATTGAAACAAATTTACTTGTTACAATTGGATAGTTATTAGTATTAAAATTAAAAGTATCGCCAATTTTACTCTTTGCTTTGTACTCGTTTTCGTTTTGATAGTTTCTACAATTTTATCTATTAGACCGAAAGCCTCTGCAAACCCAACAATTAGTACAAATACTGTAAAAGCATCAGCCACATTTGAGAAACCCAAACGCTCAAAAATAAATGTTAGAGCGTCAGCTACTGCGTAAATGCGTAATAACAATGCTGCTAAATTCAATATGTTCCCCCTACCCTTAATATATTCCTTTTCAATTAGCTAGTATGTTCAATTGATATATGACAGATATCGCTAGATAAGTTTGAAACTAGATAATAATGAATCTGGCTCATTGGTCTGTTCGATTATTAAGGATTGTCCTGACACATCCCATTCATAAGTAGAAACCGTCTTTCCCCTAAACTGTTTCATCACTTTTAACCTAGGTTCATTAAACTTCTTCCCTAGCAGAAACTTACCTATTGAAATTACTTTTGATAAAGAAGAACCACGATGCCCTTCCTCTGATAAGCAACTTAGGATTTCTACGATATTATGTCTTGTGTCGATATCCGAGTTAGTACCTAAGATAAAAGCTATGTCTGAGTCCATGTATATTGAATCATTGATCACCTTTTCATAGGTAATCGAAATAAACTTACCCTCTACTAAACCGACATTGTTTTTCCCAACATAACCGAATAAACGACTGCAAATAATGGTGTAATTATTGATGATAACTTCTAATTTCATACTGCCCCCAAGCCTATGATATTTATTTGTTCAGAGTATGTATTATAAATAAACGCAACTATAAATACCATATTAGAACACACAATAAAGTAAAATATACTTAACTATTTTAGTTGACTTTAGACCGGACAAAGACGACACAATAGGGCTCGACAGAGGGTCAGCTTTTTAGGCGAAGCCGTTAAGAAAAGCGATACAAAAGCTTCTAGCTCGCCGAAGGCGATTCATTTAGACCACCAGCACCCTGCCATAGCAATGACAACGGGGTTTATGTTGGCATTGCTATGGCGCTGGAGGTCTAACAGCCTTGAGCGATACATTGAAATTCATCAAACCTTACCACTGCACTATGGATGACAACGGATTTTTGTTGGCGTCCATAGTGATTTAGGTTTGAATGAAATTTCAATGACAGCACTTAGCGAGGCACGAGCTTTAGTGATGTAGGGGTAAGTCCGGCGGGTGGGCCTCGGTGGCGACTAGGGGGAACCCCTGTTAGTGGAGAGCAAATATTGCCCAGTAAATCTGAGCAATATTTATCTATTGATGGTCGAATGACAACGCTGCTCTTTCAAGCTCCTTCTCTAGCTCCACAAGGCGTGTCGGAAGTAACGCAAATGAAAACAAGGTCAATAATGATTCGATTGAATCCCGCCATTGAGCCGTTGACTGAAGTATTTCTAGAACCCCGAAATCTGCACAAATCTGTTTTAGCTTAACTTCATTGTTAGCTTTTTCTTCACGCTTAAGGGCAACCTTAAAGAATTCATCGAATTTATTCTGAGACATTTCTTTGACTGAAACAAAGCCAGTTCCTTTTTCTGTCCATACCATTAGATGCGGTTCTCCGCTGAATACACTGATCTGGTCTTTATAGTGCTTACTAATTAGCTCAATCTGTTTCTCGGTTCTCATAGTGGTGCCCCTACTTCAATAAACTAATGTGATTTGGTTTGTTACTTAATAGCTCTGCGATCTCAAACTGCTCCGCTACATACTCGACATTAGGGATTAAGGTAGGCTCCCATGTACTAAGCGCGACCTTTCTGCCTTGTTGAACATCATCAACAATGTTGTCTAGACTTTTGACGCTACATACCTCATACAAGCTTGTACCAAATTCATCATTCTCTACTACACATGTAGCGAACGTGCCAACGTCCTTAGATTCAATGATTAATAGACGTACTTCTGACTCCTGTTTAACCCCGCCTACTATATGACCAATAGTCACTTTTTCAATGTTTTGAATAACTGTCTTCATAATGCCCCCAAGCAATTTAACAATATAAACAGTAACTTACTTGTGTTTAGTATATCAAACCACCCAGTTAAATACCATATAATAACACGATATATTAAAAAATAAGTATTGTCCTTTCGATTGACATTAGCCCCGACAAAGGCGACACAATAGGGCTCGATAGAGGGTCAGCTTTTTAGGCGAAGCCGTTAAGAAAAGCGATACAAAAGCTTCTAGCTCGCCGAAGGCGATTCATTTAGACCACCAGCAAACTGCCATAGCAATGACAACGGGGTTGATGTTGGCATTGCTATGGCGCTGGAGGTCTAGCAGCCTTGAGCGAGATAAACTTTTGGACCCTAGGGTAGCAATCTGAATGACAAATTCTTTTCTTTGGCAATCAGATTGCTCTAGGGTTTCATTAAATGAAGCACTTGAAGAGGAACGATTCTTAGTGCTTAGGGGTAAGTCCGGCGGGTGGGCCTCGGTGGCGACTAGGGGAAACCCCTGTTAGTGGAGAGAAAATTGTGAATGCGTTATATTGTTTACTCGCAACAAAAAGCCCTGAGCTTAGTCAGGGCTTCTCTAATTAAAACTTGGTTAAGCGGCTTGTTCTGTTGCTCCATCAATGTCACCACTATCATCGCTCATACTTTGAGAACCAAAGTACTGATCCTCTAACTTTTGCCGTGCTTCAGAAAGTGGTACACCCAGGGTTGTAAGGAGTTTATTTGCAGCCAAGTCAATGCTAGTTTTATTCACTGACATATTGCCACTCTTGTCATCTATGATGCGGCCAGTAAAGTCAGACGTACCTAGATCGCGTGAGTAGTTAAGTTCTTCAAGCTTATCCCACTGAACTGCTTCGAGAGAGCCATAGTGATTCATTGCGATATTTCCAGCTACTGCAATAGCCTTTAGTGTAGCTACATGAGTCAGAATACAGGTATTACGGAATTCTTCTGCTGACGTATCGCTAAATGCTAAGCCTCCCCAACCCATGGCTCTAGAAACAGTAGTCCAAAACTCGTTTGCTAGCTGGTACTTTGAATCAGAGATTTCTTTTACTTCCTTACTCAACCCCAGCAGGATTTGGTTGATATCTTTGATAGCTTTCAAAGGAAAGTACTTTTCAGACTTCTTGGTGATAGTATTGTGCTCCATATCAACCAGGTCTTTAAACGCAACGCAGTTCTCAGTTATGTAACGAGCTAAACATGGAAGAGGGTCACGTGTATTAAAGGCATCTGAAATACTTTGTTGAGGTTTGGCCAAGTTTTGGTTGATGTCACAAAAGCCCAACTGCCTCTCTTTAAGTGTCAAGTTCGTGTATAGCATAATAGGAACATCTACGTTCTCTAGATCAAAACCTAACTCGGCGAGTTCATCACACAACATTTCTAGAGCGAAGTCGATTCCAACAGAACGATGTTGGCCATCGAATAGCTTAATGGAGCTATCCATAGATATATGAAGTAGACCAACTCGCGCTCCTTCCATAACCTCTTCAAATTCAGGCTTTTTATCTTTCTTCGACACAACCACACCAATGATAGTTGGAATGATGTAAAAACGCTTATAGTTGTTCACAAGGTATTTCGCGAAATCTTTCGCTCGCTTCATATTTACCTCTCGCTGGCTACGTTTAAGTACACTACCCTTGTTATCGATGTTTAGTAGTGAGACCAATACTGAAGCTGGAACATTCACTAGATGAAATGGTTTGAATTGCTTACCTACAGTACAAGGAAGTGAGTATGCGAAGTTTTTATCAATTGACATATTTTAGCCCCCAAGCTATTTAAAAATCAGTTAACATGAAAACTATGTCTTTGTTTTCATGTATTTATTATACACTCTTACCCCTATAAATACCACATTATAACACCAAATATTTATAAATTATTGTTCCCATATTTTATTGACTTTGGGAAGGACAAAGTCGACACAATAGGGCTCGTGAGAGGGTCGGCTTTTTAGGCGAAGCCGTTAAGAAAAGCAATACAAATGCTTCTAGCTCGCCAAAGGCGAAACTTATGGCCACCAGCAAACTGCTAGGTTGGTGACAACGGGGTTTTGTTGGCACCGACCTAGCGCTGGAGGTCAACAGCCTTGAGCAGCAGAACTTGGTGAGGGACGAGCCATAGGGATGCAGGGGTAAGTCCGGCGGGTGGGCCTCGGTGGCGACTAGGGGGGGCCCTGTTAGTGGAGAGCTAAAATCTCACAAACCCACCTAATAAAAAGAGGCTCCCTTGGGAGCCTCTTTTTAGCGTATGATAAAAATCATCGATATAGTCATGTTTGAGTAATCAAGCACTCTTTATGACCAAATAGTGCAAAACACCCTGAATATGACAAATGTTCATTCCCGGTAAATCTATTCAGATACACTCTCATTTGAACTAGGTAGTAACCGGTATCAAAATGCTCGTTGCAAACTTCACAGTCGCCAAACTTACATGTACCACTGCCAAGCAGTGTTAGCCTATACACATGTCTTAGATCACTTGTATCAGTCATCACTCAATTACCTTGTAGTTTAATCTATCCTAGAACTGTAAAGCCTTTAAGTTTTGCAAACTTGTTTGACACACTAAATCCTTTGACGACATCTAAAGGTAATCTCTGTCTTTTTATTATCCACCATGCTTTTCTTATGTGTAGCAATGCGAGTCTACGTTTTTTATTTATCGTCTCTTCTTGCTTTGTTGGTCCGCAATTTCGTAGGTAACTAAGAAGCAGACAATACAGACCATCTAAGCATTCGACCTGAAACCATATGTCACTGCCAAAACTTGGAATGTCCTCCAGTTCGAAACAAACCTGTTGCTTTCCATCAATTTCTCTAAATTTCATATTGCCCCCAAGCAATTGCTAACAACTATTATATATTATAGCAAGTGGCCGAGTTAAATACCACATTTATACACATGTAATTTTGGTAGTCTATTGAGAGCTTTGATATTGAAAGAGACTGATATTATGTTTTCTTCTGGCTTAAGGCTCGATAGCGGACCTGAGCCGCTATCATAGGGTTATTTTATTCTTAGATGCTCACCACGCTCATCCGGCTTTAGAGTGAAGAGTATGTAATCAACCTGCTCTATACAGATCTCATAATCATCGTTGATTAGTAGCACCTCCCTATCATCAGTACTGGATGTGTATTGCTGGGTAACCTTCCCTTTTAATACTTTATCTTTATTGAATACCTTTAATCCTACTAATCTCATACATTCTCCTTACTAGCAGTGATTGAATGATGAACGGCCTCCTTATGGAGCTCTAATATCTCCTTGCTTGTAAGGTAGCTATGAATCTCATTTATTTTCTTAATTACTTCAGAATGATCGTTGAAAAGTTGTTTGCGCTTATCCCATACGACTTCGTGGTGTGCTAGCTGTCCTGGTAGTGTCTTGTCATGAATGCCATAGACATATGTCCCTTCTCTGATTTTCTTTTTGACCAGCATCTTAGACATTAAAAAAATGATGAGTAGGTCCGTTTCTATGATCTGAGTAGTGAGGATAATACCGAAGAATAGACAGTCCTCCCGGTCTACGTCATCGATGTGAATCCCATTGTAACCATTCGAAAAGTAATACACTGGACTGCCTGGTTCCAGATTGTATGAAAAATAGAGATATGCATTTTCATTCTTCTGGAATAGCTCTTTCCTTCTCGCAATCTGAGTACGATATTGATCCATGTAATTATAGTTACAGATGTGCATTTCAGGGCACAACGATATGGTCTTTCCGCAGGTAGTTATGTACTTCTTTCTCTTGCTTATAGATAAGCTGCTTATTGTTTTGGTCATATTGCCCCCAAGCAATTGTTTTTTAGAATGTATTGTTACATTAGCAATTAAAGGAATTATACTAAAACACGCCATTAAATACCATATTAAAACACAAATTTAAGTTAAATATAGTTAACTATTGAGATTGACTTTTGCCCGGACAAAGACGACACAATAGGGCTCGATAGAGGGAAAGCTTTTTAGGCGAAGCCGTTAAGAAAAGCGATACAAATGCTTTTAGCTCGCCGAAGGCGATTCATATGGCCACCAGCATTCTGCTAGGACTGTGACAACGGGGGTTTGTTGGCATCGTACTAGCGCTGGTGGACAACAGCCTTGAGCGGCAATACTTGGCGAGGCACGAGACCTAGCATTGCAAGGGTAAGTCCGGCGGGTGGGCCTCGGTGGCGACTAGGGGGAACCCCTGTTAGTGGAGAGTAGGTAAGCCGCAATGTTAACTCATTGCGGCTTACCTGGGGTCAAATACCCATTAATTAGTAAACACTTAGGTTTATTACTTCCGTGCCGCTTTCAGCCAATGTAGCAATTTCTGGTTCAATATCTACCAGTTGGTCATATACTGAAAGCTCCTTGGCAGCGGCTATGTCTAGATAATATTCAGTTTTATCGGGGGTAGTAGCAATTGCATTCGTCTCTGGCAACGATTCAGCTTGAAAAGCTGCTATTGGTAAGTACTTAAACATGTCTTTCCTCCTAACATTTACAAATGATCTTGATTGTCAGATGACACTCATTGCTCTTTCGTAGAACAGACAGAAGTTCGCTCTGTCTGTTTGAATTCTCTCTTTAACCTTATCTTGCGTTGATTCTCTTAGCGCATCTAACACCTTTACTAGTATGGAAGCAGTGAATGCGTCTATCAGTAGTGGTTGAAGACCTAGTTCTTTAGATTCATCAGTAAAAGAAATTGTTGTGAGTGATTTATTGATTAGTTCATTTGGCCAAACAAAGAGCATTGCTTGGCCTTGAGCGACTTTTTTAAGATTATCGTAATTGCAGAACTCTGTTTTCATATTGCCCCCAAGCAATTGTTTTCAAATAGATAGTTACATAAGCAACTAAGGAAATTATACTAAAATACGCCCTAAAATACCACATTAATACATTTTACATGGTAAAATATACTGAACTATATTGATTGACTTTGGACCGGACAAAGGCAACACAATAGGGCTCGATAGAGGGTCAGCTTTTTAGGCGAAGCCGTTAAGAAAAGCGATACAAATGCTTTTTGCTCGCCGAAGGCGATTCATATGGCCACCAGCATTCTGCTAGGACGGTGACAACGGGGGTTGGTTGGCAATGTCCTAGCGCTGGTGGACAACAGCCTTGAGCGGCAGCACTTGGTGAGGAACGAGCCTTAGGGATGCAGGGGTAAGTCCGGCGGGTGGGCCTCGGTGGCGACTAGGGGGAACCCCTATTAGTGGAGAGTAATTTTTATGTTTCGATTGTAGTTGATTGGTTTTATGTACACCAGAGACAAAAAAGCCCCGACAATATTGCCGGGGCTGGTCGCTTGGGGAGCGGTTATTCTGGTGCTGGTTCTCTATATACCAGCAATCTTCCACTAATTGACTTTTGATTGCTCTTTCCCTTATGGGGGACACAGATAGAGTACAAGGAAAAATGTTTAGCCTTCACCACTTCTGTTAGGCATTGGCTTTTAAACCTTCGCTCGAGAATGTTCAGGCTGTCTTCTAAAGTATGCGAAAGAGGTTCAGGCTTTCTCTCTACTGCTGACCCACCTAAATTGTAATAATATAATTTCCACATAAAAAACAACCCAAAACCAATACCAGGTCTAATGTACATTCAAGCTAATGTTTGCTTCAAGTTCGAGTGTGAAAATCGTATCTTCATAGCTATAAACCACAGTGTTATTACTAACGATTGGTTCTGACATTAAGAACAACTCTGACATATCGAGAAATGACTGCTTATCTATCTGTTCCTGTGGAAAGCTACCCACCTGTACTGTGATAACCTTAGTAAATCCAATCCATTTCTTTACATCTTCATGTTGCTTTTTCTTATTGGCAATCATAGATTTGATGTAGCTACTTCCTTGCCCTTCCTTCACTTTTCCACTTTCGACGCTGACGACTTCGGCCTGATTAAGCTTGATAGGCTCCTTGGTAGAGTTGTCTTGCTGACCATTACTAGATGGCTCGTTAAGGCATGAGTAATCAGCCAACATACCAATGCATTTGAAGAAGCCATTTACATCCGAACGGTCAGTAAAATGAAAACCTGGGATAGCGCCATCAGATTTAAACTTTGAGTAATACCCATTGTTCTCCTTAGCCACTGAAAGCAACGACTTAAAAACATCAGGGCTTTGTTTTTCTTCGAAGTTCACCACGAAAACTAAATGGCCTTTTTTTGTGTGATGCATCACCTCAATTGGCTTGGCCTTCCCAACAATAGAGTTCTTAAGGTCTACTTCGGATTGATTACTACTGTTTTCTGTTTTCTTGCCAGTAACCTTCTTTTCTGGAATAGCTATTTCTCCATAAGGAACACTTGATTTTTTATCGTTCGTGTTGAGCACTATCTTCCTAATTTCTATACCGCAACGAATGTAATCTTTATTTGTCAGATAAAAGCCTCGTCCCATAGAATACTTTTCTCTGTGCTCTGTACTAAGCTCTTTGTCGGATAGGGCTGCGGTGTCTTGGTGGTTTAGCGCTGCTTTACGCATCTCAGAAAATAGATCACGGGTGTGCTTTGACCATGCCAGGATGATGGTTCTATTAGTTAGTGTTTCATAATAATCAGTATAAGGGTCTGATCTATCACTCATAGAGGTAAATTTGGCAACGATAACCGCCTGGGCATCTTCAGGGATAGATAAGTTGTCCTGGAAAGCCTCTACCGCTTTCCGATGTTCCATTATGCGCTTTTGCCTTTCTTCGTATGCTTTCTTTTCTTCCTCTTCCTTGCGCTTAGCTTCTTCGGCAATAATAGAGGAATAAAGTGCCTTGTTCTTGCTGTTGTCGATATCTTCTAAATCGACCTTAGTTAGAAAACCAAACTCAAGCAGCTCTTCTCGTGTCAATCGCTCCTTGAATTCTTCTACATACGATTTCAACTTCCCTAGGCGCTCTTTTATACTTTTGTCGCAACCACGACCCAGGCTTAGGTCAATATTGAAAATCGTGCCAGAATCGAAAGTTACCTTAACATCTGTCTTTTCATACCCTAGTTCGCATTTTGCAGCTACTTCATGAGCAAGTTGTTCAAAATCTTCGATAGAGTAATCTTTCTCTTCAAGCATTTTTGATTCAGAAAATAATACAGTAACTGAAATTGGTTTAATCATCGTTGCCCCCAAGCATCGGAAAAATAGATTAAGAATAAGTTGTTCTCTTAACTTAAAAACATTATAACTCACACCCTCAATAAATACCATATTAATACACTATAAATAGTAAAATATACTTAACTTTATTTATTGACTTTGGCCCGAACAAGGGCGTCACAATAGGGCTCGATAGAGGGTCAGCTTTTTAGGCGAAGCCGTTAAGAAAAGCGATACAAATGCTTTTTGCTCGCCGAAGGCGATTCATATGGCCACCAGCATTCTGCTAGGACGGTGACAACGGGGGTTGGTTGGCAATGTCCTAGCGCTGGTGGACAACAGCCTTGAGCGGCAGCACTTGGTGAGGAACGAGCCTTAGGGATGCAGGGGTAAGTCCGGCGGGTGGGCCTCGGTGGCGACTAGGGGGAACCCCTATTAGTGGAGAGAAAATTCATCTCAATATCTTGTTCACAGGACAAAAAAAACTCAGTGCTTAACACTGAGTTTTTTTGAGGGGTTTTGAAGTATCTCTACTACTTTTGGTTCAGATGATGAACCGTTGGTATTGAGGTATATTTCACGTTCTCATCGATTTGACCCACCGCGCTGACCGAGGGAGAAAGTACTGCTATTAATAAGAAAGCGATAATATTGTTACTCATAAGATTAGCTCCTAGTTGCCGAACGAAATAAAACTTTATACTGGTAATCCTCAAGAAACTTTAGCTCGAGGTCGAAGGCTTAAAATTCTCGTGTAAATAGCATATTTCTGTTTTGCCAAATCTTTAGTAGTAACATGTGAGCTCTTACCTAACTTAGGTTCTGTTTGACTGTCAGTGCCTAGCATTTCTTTTAACACTTCAAGCTCAGCCTCGAGGGTGTCATTTGATGAAATGTATCCAATATAGTTGAATACATCCTGGGAAGAGAAACTTAAGCCATCAGCTTTCTGGTGCTCATGCCGGGAGATATAGCAGCGCTTACCGTTAATGATATCGATATGATAAGCCTCTACAATGCGGTCACCGTATCCATCATCCCAGCCATTATCTTTGTTACGGCCATATAGCCGTGAATGTCTGTAATGAAACTTGAGAAATTGCTTCATTTCTTCAAAAGAAATGAGAATATTATTGTGTCTCATATTGCCCCCAAGCAATTGAATTTATTAACAAGCCATGTAAAGAGTATAACAAAACACGAATTAAAATACCACATTATAACATCTATGTTGTGGTATTTTTTCTATTACTCTGTTCGTCTTTAGTGAATTCCTGGGGTGACATGGCCCTTAAAAAATCTAAGGCCATGGCATTCTCAATTAACCACTAAATTTCTGTGCTGCCTATCCATTGCTCGCCTAGATAGACATCTGCATAATCGTATTCAAACTTAGAGCAGCACTCCTCTAAATCTTCGTAGGTCCAACCATCAGCTGGAGCTGGTACCAACTCCTTCAAGATAAAATTTTCCCCATAGCAATATAGATTAGATGCCTCTAGTCCAGTAATTAAACAGCTCTCGCCTTCTTTAGGTCTTGCTATACATTTAACACTCATTAGATTTACCTTTTGAAATCACTATTTTTACAGTCTTCACTTGTGTACCAGATTCGGAGAAAGTCCCTTCTTTACAACTAGTGACCGATGCGCCCAGCTCCTTCAGCCATTCTTGGAATTCTCTTTGAATTCTACGGGTCCCGTTAACCGCTCCATCACTTGCTATGGTAACTAAGCGGCCACCGATGTCTAAGTGATTGAACATCTTTCTTATATGCTTAATATCCTGGTGCTTATTGAATGGGGGGTTAGCCAAAATACGGTCGAACTTATTACCCTCAGGGTACTCCATAAAGTCCATACAGTGAGTTGCGTATCTATGATGCTTAAGCATGTCGAAGTTCTGAGGGTTCAGCTCGATAGCAACACCATTATCACTAATTCGAGCCATACGATTTGCACACCTACCATCGCCGCAACTAGGTTCCATCCATCTATGTTCAGGCCTGAGATCTAAGTCAATCATCATTTCATCTGCTAGAGTGTCCGGAGAGAAAAACATTTGGTATTTTTTCTTATCATTGAGCTCTTCTCCTTCGATAAGTTTCTTTTGTATATCAACTACGTTTCTATACTCGAAATGAAATGCACCTTTTTTGTATTTGCCTCCAGCCTTAAGTAATAAGTTCTTTATCGCTTTGTAGTGCTTCAGCTGCTTTTGAGGTAATACTAGTGTGTTGTCTATTGGTAGAAGCAATGACAGTTCATGTTCAATGGAGTGATCATCAGATTGCTCTTTCTCATTAAGTTTGTTGAAAAAGAAATGGTCATGTGCATGCTTGATTACAGTCAAAGTATCCTCACTGAGGAAGTGAATGTCTGGGTGGAAACCAAGAGCGTTCAAAAAATTGGCTTTATCAATGATCTTATTGCCTGTTACCTGGCGAGTATCGCACTCATTTCTCTCCAGCCATTGGTAATAGAAAGTGTCTTCTAAGGGTGCCGACATTTTCATATTGTTGATAATGAACTGACTCTTTAAGCAATTGGGCTTTATATCACTGTGAACAACTACTGCTCTTGAGGGACGACTAGCACCAAATTTTTTTTTGTATTCCGCACTACTAGGGGTGTCTAGAAGTACGGAAGAACCGCAGTCATAAAGCACCTCAACATTTCCTAATGATTGTGAAAGAATGAATGACAGACCTTGTTCGTCTATAACTGTTGTAATTTCCATAATGCCCCCAAGCAATATATCTAGTTGATTAACTGGTAATAATTATATCTAACCCTATAGACAAATACCATATTTAAACACTAAATAAAGTAAAATATAATTAACTAATTACATTGACTTTGCCCCGGACAAAGGCGTCACAATAGGGCTCGATAGAGGGTCAGCTTTTTAGGCGAAGCCGTTAAGAAAAGCGATACAAATGCTTCTAGCTCGCCGAAGGCGAATCATATGGCCACCAGCATTCTGCTAGGACGGTGACAACGGGGTTTTGTTGGCATCGTACTAGCGCTGGTGGACAACAGCCATGAGCGGCAATACTTGGCGAGGAACGAGACTTAGTAATGCAGGGGTAAGTCCGGCGGGTGGGCCTCGGTGGCGACTAGGGGGAACCCCCTATTAGTGGAGAGCAATTTTAAGTTTCTATTTTAGTTCTATGAATTCATTAACACGAGAGACAAAAAAAACCCCGACAATATTGCCGGGGCTGGTCGCTTGGGGAGCGTTAATCCCTGGTAGGTTCTGAGTCTAATGCTTTAACATAAACAGCATCAGCAACACCGTTTTCACACATTGAAGTAGCTGAAAAATTGTCTTTTGTGGTTTGACTGTAAAGTTCACTGTGTTGCGAGTTACTGAGCCAGATCAGGCTGTTATCATCGTCCAAACCTAAAAATCCTTTGGTTGGTGAGTAGATACGATAAAAAGAGCTCAGCTCATAGGTTTTAAATACCCTGCTATCTGGTAATGAGAACCAATAGCAGTCCCAATCTAAGTGAATATAGGCTTGCCTCTCTTGACACGGTTGTGAGAAACCTATCACTTTGTAGCCTTGCAGAACTAAGCCATAACCATTAACGACAATGACCTCCTCTCCAGAAGAAAACCTTGATTCGCACAATGGTATTGAAGTTAAGCTATTTTCAATATATTTCAGCATGGATATTCCTCTCTTACTCCTTGAGATTAAGCTGTTAAGCCAGTAAACAAATCTTGCTCTAGCTCTTTGGATGAGAACTGAAATCCTTGACTGATGTTGAATTCCCGGTCAGCTACCAAATCTACAAAAAAGTCATGAACATTTTCATTCTTACAACACTCTTTAATGTTCTGGGCTGCAATATAGGCTGCATGCTTAGGATTGATAGCACTGACAACGAAAGCTTTGCTCTCTGAAGAGCCAAATCGAACTGAAGTTAAAAACTCCGTATATTGGTCAAATTCATTGCCCCGCAAAACTACTTTAATTTCACTACCCTTTGAAGTCTCAAGTTTTACATAAGAGAATCCATCTTCTAGCACTTCAAGTAGTGCTCCCTTGCAACCTTTAAATGCACCTTCAGTTACGATAATTTTCATAAAGCCCCCAAGCCTTGAATATCAATCAACGATTAAAGCATTTCTGCCCCAATCCATAATAGCCATTATACCAAACAGACTGCTAAATACCACATAACAACACTAATTTCAGTTAAATATATTTAACTATATTGATTGACTTTTGGCCGGACAAAGGCGACACAATAGGGCTCGATAGAGGGTCAGCTTTTTAGGCGAAGCCGTTAAGAAAAGCGATAAAAGGCTTTTTGCTCGCCGAAGGCGATTCATATGGCCACCAGCATTCTGCTAGGACGGTGACAACGGGGGTTTGTTGGCAATGTCCTAGCGCTGGTGGACAACAGCCTTGAGCGGCAATACTTGGCGAGGAACGAGACTTAGTAATGCAGGGGTAAGTCCGGCGGGTGGGCCTCGGTGGCGACTAGGGGTATCCCCTATTAGTGGAGAGCAATTTAGCCACCGAGACGATGGCTAAATTCTATAGGTTAGGACCACTCAAAGATCGGCAATGATCGCTCTTCTCCTGCATCTGAATCTAACTCGACACACTTAAAACCCAATTGGGCTGCTTTCGAAAGGATAAAATTTAGCTCGTCAGAATATTCTTTACGGATATTTAAATCGTGTTGTGTATGCAATTTAATGAAATAGCCCGTATTTCGTTTTGCTACTAATGAAAATTCTTCCTTAGAGATTTCATCAAGGGCAACTACATCTCCTTCCTTTATATGGCCAGTGCTAAGCTCAACTGTTGTATATTGGTTGTTGATATCAAACATTAGCCTTCCCCTTGGTCTAAATTGATGTTCGAGTGTGAACAAATGACCATCCTAAATGCGCCCTTTGTTTTGAGCTCTATTACGTGGGAAAAGACTTCTTTCGCCTCAAAAAACAACTCATCTTTAAAATATCCTTTTTGATACGTACCTCGGAGTGTACGAAACCCATCAAACTCCGGTACTCCCTTAATTCCTCGGTCCGTATTAGAGCGAGCTGAAACAACGACTATGCCGCCCTCTTGACTACAGAGCTTAGCTAGGTTTTTCCAGACCTGTTTTCTGGGTAAAGGGGGCAATACATTGGTGCAATATCCACAATATACAAATGAGTAATGCGCTTTAAGAATGTCTAGATCAGGACAAAATGTGTAATCGTACTCTGCACACATACCTGATAAATCGTATATAGCTTGAGTGTCCTTACTTTCTTGTTCACGCCCTTTCGCATAGTTCAAAGCTGGGGCTGACACTAAATGAGGGAACTGTGAGAGAAACTGTTTTAATGGGGCACTAACAGATTTACGTGCGATTGAAGTTTTTGAGGAGACCTCGAACTCCTTCTTGATCTCTTCAGGTGTTTGATAAAAGGATTCTGATTCAAATTGTTCTGAAACGGGTACTAACTTTAATGCTAAATTTTCCATACTGCCCCCAAGCAATGTATATCATTGATTAACTGTTAATAATTATATCTAACCTCACACATAAATACCATATTAAAACACAAGTGATTGTTAAATATAATTAACTATATTTGTTGACTTTGGCCCGGACAAAGGGGCCACAATGGGGCTCGACAGAGGGAAAGCTTTTTAGGCGAAGCCGTTAAGAAAAGCGATACAAATGCTTTTTGCTCGCCGAAGGCGATTCTAATGGCCACCAGCATTCTGCTAGGACGGTGACAACGGGGGTTTGTTGGCAATGTCCTGGCGCTGGTGGACAGCAGCCTTGAGCGGCAGAACTTGGTGAGGGACGAGCCCTAGTGATGCAGGGGTAAGTCCGGCGGGTGGGCCTCGGTGGCGACTAGGGGGGACCCCTGTTAGTGGAGAGCGCTTGACTGGCCATAATGACCAGTCAAATTTTTCTACAGTATATATAAATCGTAGTAGCTAGCTTCTTCAGCTGTAAGCTTATACCCAGGCTCTACAGAGTGGGTAGATACGCGATCTTTACTACATTTAATGGCTTTAAGTGTGTTATTGATCTCACTGCAAGCATCAACAACAAACAGATCTGGGATAAAGCCATTCTTAAAAAAGCTTGTTTGTTTATTGCGGATCATCTTTAGGAAGACTGTTTCAATTTTAGGTGGTAGCCCGTAAACAAGTGCATGCCTTACAGTCATTAAATTTATGAACTCATGAAGTATTTCGTGGAATGTAAATCGACCTACTTGGTGTTCTGAGGATTCTGTAAAAGCGGTACACTTGTAAATCAGATTAGTAAGGAGATTACATGTAATGTAATCAACCTCTAAAAGTTGGCCTTTGCATTCAGATTTTTTGATTCCTAAATCTTGTACTTGATTGACCCACTCCAGGTAAGGGAGCACCGTATTTAAATCATCCAGTAAGTACCCAAGTTTGGTTTCGAATTCACGTACCTGTTTGTACCAGCATGCTTGCACCTTGTCGGAATTTCCATATTTGCTCTGAATAGGTTGGGTTCGGATGCTTCTAAGACGTTTGCCTTGAATAGCATTTACGCACTTGAATGCTAGTGTAAGTGCTTTTTTTACTTGTACCTTCTTTTCTTCGTTGATCTTTACGATTCTGTCCATACTGCCCCCAAGCAACTTTTTAAAAAAGAGGGCCATTGAGCCCTCTATACACGTTAGATTTACCGATTACTATTCTTGACGGAACGGATCAATTACAAAGCCAAGCGCGTCTAGGGGTTGGCTATTGTATGCAGTAAGTGCTTCGCGACCTAAATCCAGTTCGTATCCAGAGCCAACAAAGTCATCACCTACAAAGCCACAAATAACATTGTTTGAGATACCTTCGATACCTTCCCAAGCTCTCCCGGTCCAATATTGCGATTCGACAATCCAAACACCTTCACGATGAACACGCACTCTAAAAGCACTTTCACTTCGCTTAAGTTCTTCTTTACTTATATCGATGTTCACATCAGGATCAAATAGGTCACCAGATAGAGCTTTTAAATCTACATACTGGTCTTCTTGTTTAATGAATCGGATTTTCCCTAATCGAACAGCTAGGGCTACTTTGTCTATTTCGCCGTTTCTCTCCGTGGATGTTTCAGTCTTTTCGGGTGTTAGCTGATTAAGTAATGAAATGACTACTTTCTTATCGAATGATGAAATCTTCATATTGCCCCCAAGCAATTGTTTTAAAATAGATAGTTACATAAGCAACTAAGGAAATTATACTAAAACACGCTCTAAAATACCACATTAAAACATAAAATATAGTTAAGTATATTTAACTATATTGGTTGACTTTACCCCGGACAAAGGCGATACAATGGGGCTCGACAGAGGGACAGCTTTTTAGGCGAAGCCGTTAAGAAAAGCGATACAAATGCTTTTAGCTCGCCGAAGGCGATTCATGTGGCCACCAGCTTTCTGCTAGGACGGTGACAACGGGGGTTTGTTGGCATCGTACTAGCGCTGGTGGACAACAGCCTTGAGCGGCAGAACTTGGTGAGGGACGAGCCCTAGTGATGCTGGGGTAAGTCCGGCGGGTGGGCCTCGGTGGCGACTAGGGGTATCCCCTATTAGTGGAGAGAAATTTTCTTGCAAGGTCTCTATTTCTTTTATTGAATTTATACGGACAAAAAAAAGCCCCTGCTTTGTAAGCAAGGGCTTTTCGCTTGGGGAGCGTTTAATCAAATGTTTGAGGATCTAGCTGTTCAAGAAATGGTACTACGTCTCTCTTAAATACCGCCTCAGCATTCACAGTATGAGCGCGAACCCATGCATTATTTCGGGTTGGTGAGAATTTGAAGCTAAACTTTCTTAGTCTTTGGGTAACCTCTTTCGGTGGCCTACCACCTAACCAAATACCAATGCGCCCATCAATAACCCCGTGCTTAATTCCATTTTCTAATTCACCTTCTAATGAGTTTGAATTTCGACTTTCTTCGACTCGCTCTGCTTCGACTAAACGTTGTTTTAATCGTCGGATATTAGCATTTGAGTTTGCTAAGCTAAATCGTCCCCAAGTGTTTACTATTGGATTTGGCTCCAAAAACGTTTTAAGGAGGTTTTGAGGTATACCACGTTCAAGCATCTTGTTTTCAAGTACAGCAGCACTATTATCTGTAAGCTCTCCATTTTCAGACGCTTTATATGCAGCTGGCACTAAACGATTAGCTATTTTCATGTAGCCATGCATTGTTTCCGCTTCACTAATTTTAATTCTTAATTGCTCAACCGGGTTATCTGATGACATTTTGACAACTGAACCATCCCCATCGGGGAACAGTTTCTTTGCAATGGCTTTTAAGGCTCTCTGAGGATAATCTGCATATTGATTAAGCTTATCCCTACTATTCTTATTGGCCTTTTCTGCTTTCGCCACAGGGAATCTCGCTGGCCCTGTTACATGCCATGAGATACATTTGGACTCTGCACTTATGTACTCATCGAAGTAGCGTTTTAACTTTCTTTGAAATTCTTCAAACTCAATTTCAACAATTTCTTCCACTGAACAATTAAACGCCTTCGATGGTGCGCTTTCCGAAGTGGACTTGATCAGCTCATGAAGTGAAATTTTGAATGTCCGTAATGCGTTGCAGTAGTCAACTACTGCTTGAGCGGCGTGACGCTCAGGAAATTGAGATTGGCCATTAAAAGCTCGCTCAATTGATGAAGGATCAAGCTGGCTCTTATATTCAAGCAGGTCCTTGTCTTCTCCAATGTATTCCTCGATTTTTTTATTAACTAAATTTTGCATCTGTAGCCCCCAAGCTATCTATGTTTAACAAATGATTTGACGTATTTATTTGATGTGTTAATTATACTAACAACCCCCAATAAATACCATATTAAAACACAAATAAATGTTAAATATAATTAACTATTTAGATTGACTCTGGCCTGGACAAAGGGACCACAATGGGGCTCGACAGAGGGAAAGCTTTTTAGGCGAAGCCGTTAAGAAAAGCGATACAAATGCTTTTAGCTCGCCGAAGGCGAATCATATGGCCACCAGCATTCTGCTAGGACGGTGACAACGGGGGTTTGTTGGCATCGTACTAGCGCTGGTGGACAACAGCCATGAGCGGCAATACTTGGCGAGGAACGAGACTTAGTAATGCAAGGGGTAAGTCCGGCGGGTGGGCCTCGGTGGCGACTAGGGGGAACCCCTGTTAGTGGAGAGAAATTCATAACCAGCAATAAAAAAGAGCTCTATTGCAGGTCGATATTCTATTTAGATTCTATACCGCCATTCGCTCGTATTGTGTGTTTAACACATTGTTAAGCCACTTACCAACCCATTCACCAACCCAACAAAAGGCCGAGTAAATCACCGACTGGCCCAAACATTCGTGGGCTAGTCCTACGGTCAGATCGCGAACGAACGATTCTGGTATTTGCTTGCACTTGGCATGTTCAACAGTTGTAAATAACCTAGCTAATTTACCATTGCTATGGATTAGAAATGGATCGGTAGATCGACACTTTTGGTATGATTTGGTTATGCACCCTACCTTTGTAGCAGTAGGCTTAAGCCACTGGAGTCGAAAGCCTTTCTTTTGAGCAATGTCTCTCTTTTCCTTTTCCACTAAATATGTATAGGGCTTATAGCTTTCATGAGTTTCAGGTATATCATCGAGTACATCAGCTAAGCAGCTATATTTATAAGTTGTCCTTACCTTTTGGGGCATAAAGTCCTTTAAACCCTCTTTGAAGGAGCTGCAGTATCCAATACCACAAAGCCTCTTTCTATCTTCAAGTGCACCAAACTGAGAACCTGCTAATGTCATATTTATAAAGTTGTACCCAAACACTTTACTAAACGTATCTACGATAACAGCGTATGAGTTTGATTTAGTAAATGAAGTAACATTCTCAAAAACAGAAATAATTGGATTCGTTATCGACTGCCAGTGCAAGAAATCGATAAAACACCCGCCTGTATTTTTGTGTGCTTCTGCAAATTTATTTCCGTTCTTAGATCTACCGCTTATGGAACTCCCTTCGCAAGGCAGCGATCCTGAATTGACTTCCGTTCTAACACCACCTCTGGACAAATCAACACTCTCCAATCGCATATTTAATCCGTATTGCTCTTCCGGTGCCTCCCCAGCCCACACAGGATTATTTTGCAGACATGCATTGAAGTACCTTTCACTCGATTCGACAATTACCTTTACGAAAGTAGAAAGGTTACTACGCTTAAGTCCATCGGAAATACTTGAGCACAATACCCCTATACCATTAAATATATCTGAAGTGGATAAAGGTATATTCGCTTTGTACTTTGACATAGCTCTCTGAACACGCTCTTTTTGTTTTAGATTCCTCCAAGTCTTTATCACTCTATCGAGACATAACTTCTTGATAAGTGAAGCCGGAGTTAGTTCAACAGAAGCAGAACCAAGCTCAGCCCCTGAGATATTTTTAGATAAGTAACCATTCAATTCATCACTTTTTACGTACCCCATATTTTTCATAGTATGGGAAAATGCGGCTTCAAGAGGTTCTGTCCACTGTGTATCTATAAAAATTGCAGATGGTTGAAGTGTTTTGATGAAGGCAGTCATTAAGTAAAAGTAACAATTAGCCTCTGGCGCACCTTGTAAGCTAATCACTTCAGCCTTGATGCTACTCTTCTTTAGATCAAACAGCTCTATTGGCGAGTTGTATTCCAACTCGTTAGAAAGGAGTACCAAATTAGAATTAAAGCTGAATACGGCATGGTTTAATGGCTTAAGATTTCTCGTCATATCCTTAAACCTCAGCTCTCTGTCATGAATCTCTTGGACTGAATGCAATTCGACAATTCGGATTTCACCATCTTTGATGTAGGCTTTTACATGGTCTCCGAAAATATCTAAATCAGCGTGCTTTAAGTCAATGACAGGTCGCTCTTTACCGTTTCGTCTTGAGTTGGTCACTTGTCGAGAGCCGAAACGATCAATAACTATTTTAATTTCTTTCTTTGTACGGTCAGACTTAAGCTGAAACTTAGCCCCTCCTTTAAAACCCGCCATTAGTAAATACTGCCCTTCGAAGAATACTCTTAGTTTATTTCTATGGAGAGAAACTTTCTTCTCTAATACCTTTATCATACTGCCCCCAAGCAATTGATCTCACTTGCCTTAACTATGTCATAATTATATAAAAAACAACAAATAGATACCACATTTAAACACTAACCTTTGTGAAATATAATTAACTTATTATCTGGACTTTGGGCCGGACAAAGGCGACACAATAGGGCTCGATAGAGGGTCAGCTTTTTAGGCGAAGCCGTTAAGAAAAGCGATACAAATGCTTTTAGCTCGCCGAAGGCGGATCATATGGCCACCAGCATTCTGCTAGGACGGTGACAATGGGGTTTTGTTGGCATCGTACTAGCGCTGGTGGATAACAGCCATGAGCGGCAATACTTGGCGAGGAACGAGACTTAGTAATGCAGGGGTAAGTCCGGCGGGTGGGCCTCGGTGGCGACTAGGGGGAACCCTGTTAGTGGAGAGCTTTCAAACCCATTAACTCCATTTGTTTGTGAGGAATAAAGTTTCGTTACTAAGCAATAAGTTTGATACTGAGTATTAAAGTTTTATACTTAATGGCAGCCATCAGAGTACGCCGCCATTTCTAAAACGTTTATGTCCAACTTAGAACTAGCTGGTGAAGCCAGTTCATGGAAGATAGAATGAGCGGGCGTTTAAATGATGGCTAGCCAGCTTTTTTAAGCTGGGTGTACTAAGATGTGGGCTTGATGTTTCTCGGTGTTCCACTCTTTCATTTCAGCAAGAAATAGGCCGTGAGCATTAATCGATTCAATTAATTCAGGTGCACGCTCTAGTTGGATAAGCATCGATAACGGGGTGAGTTGATTGTGTTCTTGGTCAAAACCGTGTTCGACTTGTTCCTCTAGCATATAAAGAATCCCAGGCTCCGCTTCACTACCCTCCTCAAACAGTCTTGATTCGATACCCTCTACGTCATAAAGGTGTACGAGTAGGTTATAAAGCTTTTCAGCACCGATGAGTTTTGTATGCTTCGATTGTGAATTAAGTTGATGCAGTTTCATTTCTAGGTTCCCACCTTTTTTTCTTGCTAAGCTGATCATCAGTTTGATGTCTTTTTTGATATTCGATAACGACTTATCGTTGAGCTTTGGCTTAAGGTACTTTATCAGTATGTCATTGCGTGATTTTACTGGAACAAAACGGGAAGATGCGGAAACCTGACACAGCAAATGAAGCAGGGCGTGGGTAATGACGTTGTGAAGGTTGTGGTAGTAGTCAAAGTCTCGTTTGATTTGCATAGCCAAGGTAGCGTTGTGGGTGGATTATAAGAATATTGGGGCTGGGCGTTTTAAATCAACCTTAATAATGAGTTCGGGAGTAGTTTCCCAGACATAGAGTTGTTCATGGATTGCTAATGTTTGATTTTCCGAAAATGATAATTGTCCAGAAACGTATTTGAATGGGACCGCTCAATCTGTGGATGCTCAAGACAACCAGCATGAAACTTTATTCCTCTCCTACACCAATACATCCCAGACCAATTAATAAACCAGGTCATCATATTGCATGATATGGGGCCTATTTTTTTATCTAAGGTTCACCTTTTACGATGAAGCCTTTCGTTGGCCTTTTTGTGCTTTTGATAGCAACCCATCGAATCTGTGCCGCTAAACATAGCCTTCCTGCGTCGTTCGTAAGCACTACTAGGATTTGAGTTACCTTTCTTCTCTTTTCGTTGTTCACTTGATAGAAACCTGTTAAGTGCTTCATCAAATGAAGATGTATCACTCTTAAATGCCCATCTCACTGCTAACAAAAAACCTGCAACCAATAATGTGCCTAGAAGTACTTTCTCACTCATTTGGTGACTCTTCTGTTGAGCTCTTACTATCTGTTGTCAACGTTCCAATTAACTCATCATCAACTGGACATTCATTGCATCGGTTCAGACACTGTTCTTTAACAGGGACTGACACACTACAAAGTTCATCATTGCTCTGTTCTATAAGTGTTTCAAGACGACTCATTATTTCCTTCCTATAGTTAGGCATTAAGCGATTGTGATTATAGAAAATTCATCCATTTCCTAAATTTACTGAGACAAAAGGTCATGACAGTTTGAGCAAACACCTTGCTGTTTTTCTCTATCCACTTTTAGCCAATAACATGCCTGGGAGTTCTCAAAACATGCATTATTATCACTACACCCGCAGCCAATGCAGACAGCTTCTTTAGGCTCAGGTCGAATATTATAAATAGATAAATCTACCATGCTTTCCCCTTTAATCATTTGTCTTAACGAAAGGGTCGGGACAATCATCTAAATCAACAAAGTGTCTGTCTGCGATTTCTTCTATCTTCGGATACTCTTCTATGAGATCGAAAACCGACCTACCTTTGAGGTCATAGTCGAACTGAATTCCAGCTCTGAACCAATAATCGATCTGTCTATTCAAGCAGTTCTTTGCTGTAGATTTAGTTGGCTTTTTAAGTAGTTCCTCTAAATCTTCAGAGTCAACATAACCACCCGTCATGTCTTCAGCACAGCCAACTTTTTTAAACAAATACTCCCAGTCGGCGTACAATTCTTCGTATGTCATTGGTGAATCTTCTCCTGGTTAAATAGACTTCATGTTCTTGCGTCGTTTAATTGCATCAACCTCACGATTGTAAGCCTCTAAAGGCTCAAGTAAATGAGCATATAGCTTTTCATTTTTGATGTACTCATCATGATTTATTAGTGCCTTAAGTTGTGCTACGGACTCTTTAATTGGCACTCGTACTACCCAAGAGTCTGTTTCAAAAGAGAATTGCCATGCTCTTTTAAAATAATTTTCGAAAGCGTTTAGAGCCTTACTTCTCATAGTCCAAACATTACGCCTTCTTAATGCGTGATCACTCTCTAAATAGTGATTAGCAATATTATCGTTAATGTCTATCTCCCAACTCTCAGGATCTAAAACAGAACTAGTAAAGTGAGCGACCGTCACCCATAGGCACAGCTGTTCTCGTGTAAAAGTATCCGGATTGGAATTAAGCGAATCTAATACCTCAATAGCATATTTTTTCGCTTGTTTATTGATGTTTGCTAACTCTTGAGCCTTACGTTTTTCGATACGGGCTTTCTTCTCTTTAATTTTGGTAAACTTTTCTTTTGCTTTACTCAAAGCCTTTGCTGCGACTTTCATCGCTTCAATTTCTTCGAGTTCAAACAAGTCTCTAGAGAATGGGTCTTCGACTACTTCTTTTAGAAGTCCATTTGATAGCTTTGTTAGAGCTGTTTGCTTTTTGCGGGTACGTTCGGATGTCCAGTGCTTTGTGAAGTCTAAATCTGACAAAATGTTTCCCTCTGAGTGCTGATTTATTAATTAGTGTCAAACGTTAAATCAAGTCGAAGTGTTTCTGATTAACTTCTATACCCATGCCTAGTTTCTATCCAGTACATACAGCTAAAATCTAGCGCTATGACCTTGTAAGTGCGACAGGGAGCAAAGGGAATCCGAGTTAATGTGTTTAGTTAGTGGAAGCATTAATCGGAATCCCCGAAAATCAACTAAAGCACGTTCGAAAATGCAGATGTATATTGAAACTCATAACCCATATCTTCGAGTTTCCATAGTAAGTCTCTATAAAACCCCCTTAGAGTGTCCAGAAGCTCATATAGAGCTGACGATCCTTTATATTTATAGTCCTTGTCCGTATCTACAGCTAAACGATGACAAAGAGTGGATAAACCATCTAAAGAACTCAGAATGTAACCGGTATTAACTAGTTCAAGTGCACTGCTTATAGTTTGTCGAGTAGATTCTGACTGAGAGCTTGCTTTATACATTGTCGCCAGCTCATCAAAGTACTGCTTACCATCCCAATACTTAACAGCTATTTCTTCTAAAGAGATTGGTTTAAATTGGCAAAATACATCAAGCATTGAACACGCCTTTAGAGCTTCAACCTTCTTGAGTGTATCTTCTAAGCCGCATTCCAAGGTTAATGGAGCGAGTAATGAAAGGTACTTTCCATCTTTTGAAAGTGAGACCTCATCCAGACTTAAATCGTCTAGCGCACCAATTATCGCACTTTGGTTTTCTTTTGGAACATCAGATATATCAAGTTGAACGAGGGTATGATCGTCTTGGTTGATAACATGAGCCTTAGATTGGTGAGACTGCACTTTCTCTAAAGTGAAGATATCCTGGGTTATGGGCAGTTGGATTAACAGATGTGTGTCTGATTTTGGTAACTCGCTAACTTTCAAACACCCATAAATGATATCCAATTGTTGTCGAGCGGATATTAATTTAAGTTCAGTAGCATGAAAGAGCAAAATTGAAAACCTGGCAACCGAGAACTTGTCTAAGCACTTATTTCCACTTTCATACCATGATACCAAGAAGTTCGTTA
Source organism: Vibrio sp. 811 (assembly GCF_033339195.1). Taxonomy (NCBI): domain Bacteria; kingdom Pseudomonadati; phylum Pseudomonadota; class Gammaproteobacteria; order Vibrionales; family Vibrionaceae; genus Vibrio; species Vibrio sp. 811. The sequence continues at coordinate 82,699 of NZ_JAWOUB010000007.1, read as the reverse complement.
TGTTTAGAATGAACTTGGCACGTGATTCTGGTTTTCCTATAGCTGATATAGCTACATCCAATTCCTTCTTAAATGATCCCATCTTAGCCTGGAACTTTAGGCCAGGCTCAATATCAAGTTCATCTACCATTTGAATTGCGCTGTTAATCACCTTATTCATACAGCCATAAGAGACTAGTAAATTTTTAGCGTAGTTTAGTTCTTCTCTACTTACAAAAGATCTTCTTTTCATTTTAGCCCCCAAGCTATTACATATATTTCAACGGGATAGAACCGTTAATTCCCCATTAGTATAACAGTAAATACCATATTATAACAGTTGTTTGTGTATGATTTTTTAACTTTCTTTGTTTATATGACATGATGGTTCTGGAGAGCCTCGGAAGATTAAACCCATTGTGTTCGTGCGTATGATCCTTAAACCAAATGGTTAATTAAATGAATGATCTAAAGATCGTCATTGAAAATTTAGGGCAAATGCAAGCTGAGAGCGCCTCTATGCTTATGATTGGACACAACCCGGTATATGTGTCTAAATAGAGCAAATTAGCTCATATAGCTCTACTGAGTGGCTTTTTGAGTTAACATGCAAAAAAAGAACTATTACTACTTCTTTGTTCTCCAAGATCGTCCCTTTACCCTTCTAACTGATTAATTTCTAGACACTATTTAATAATAATATTTTTATTGATCTTATTAAGATCTTTTTTAAGATCTTATTAGGGTGTTGATAACTTATCTATGTTTTTATAATTCAAGTAGTTAGGAATTCGTTTAAGATCATCTAGGACGAAACACTATTACATTTAGGAAGATTTGAAGATCGCTTAGGACGACTTACCGTGCCATCTAGGACGCTTTCGGTTGTGGATAAGTCTGTATAAGTATGTATAAGGTTGGTTTGCTTACTTACTGGCACATTTAAGCCTACAATGTTACATTTGGTACAATTTCTTATTGTGTGTATCAGTATCATGACCGAGAACAACAGCAAAAACGATCTTACTGTTAGACAAGCGAACGCTTTAACAACGGCAGCTTATAGCCTTACTCGTTATGAGAAGCGGCTTGTATACATGTGCCTCAAGCGGATTAATCAGGAAAACCCTACTCCCGAACATTTAAAAACAATGGAATATGGTCAGTATCCGATCACTATTTCTAACAAAGAGTTCATCGAATACTTCGAGATAGATGATGAGTCGAAGAAAAACCTATCAAGAGACATACAACGCGCAGCACAATCTTTACATGAGAAAAGTGTGGTTATCTATCTTCCTGATGAAGACAGCAAAGATGGTGAAAAAGCTTATGATGCTATCCACTGGACCACTAAACAGAGCTATCGTCCTAAACGAGGACATGTAGTGCTGTATTTGAATGCTGAGTTGATTAGTATCATTAACCAAACCACATCAAACTATACACAGCTGCTGATAGGTGAAGCAGGAAACTTATCTTCCGTTTATACCATGAGGCTTTATGAGGCTATCAATCAGTGGAAGAATTTAAGAAATAACCTAATTCTAGATGTTGATTGGATGCGCTCTAGGTGGCAACTGCCCTCTTCGTATGACAGAACTGCGGTTCTTAAGAAACGTTGGCTTAACCCAGCAATTGAAGAACTTAATAAGTTGCACATTTTCAAAAGTCTTTCCTACGAGGATGTTCGAAAAGGTACCAAGACTGTCGCATTTAAGTTTACCTGGGAGCTTTCTAAAAAGGCCCCAAGTAAACTATCCCTTGCAAGGTCAGCAATCAAAGCTATCAATGCCAACCTTCAACCAAAGCAGAGTGAAATGGTCGCATTGACTGAGCAGATTGGAGAACTATTGCTGAATGGTGAAGATATATCCCCTGCTGTCCTAAGCGCTATTAAGAAGTTTGGTGAAGAGTCAAAAGATGCTAAAGGTACATCAATGAAGAAATCAGATGACGTCATTGATGTAACCGACTATGAAATAGTCACAGATGATGAAGATTAGCTTCAACTAGCACACCAAAGAAGTAAATTTCCATCCAACTAGCACATTCAACAATCAAGTGTGCTAGTTCTGCCTCAAAATACCGTCCTAAGTGTCACCTTTACCAGATATTGCTGGTGGCTAAACCTCTCAATAACTGTGATCCAACTCCCTAATTGTTGTTTTTTATCCGTGATTGAAGTTGTTTTGTGGGTGATGAAGACCCAATTCCTTCTTTATAACCTGCTTTTTTGCTTCCTTTGAATGAAAACCCTGTAAATGAAGGTTAAGCTAATTTTTCAGAACTCCTTCTAACGTATTGAATTATAAGGATAGTATCTATTGCTTCTAGTTGGAGGGGTGACACTTAGGACGAAAGTAAGGGATCAATGAATATGCAATGCGTTTTTTTCTCTATTTTCGTCCTAGGTGTCACTGTTCTATGGCGATGTTTTAATCGGATTTTTTATAAGTATATGTATTTTAATTGTTTTTCTGTGTCAAGAGCGTGAGGGGTGACATTTAGGACGGTTTTAAAATGATACTTTAAGAAGCAACAATGTGTGTCCAGTACTCTATAGAATAAAGCTCAAACTTAATGATTATAACTGACTGAAAATAAAAGATATTTTATTTGTGCCTTAGGCTGATATAAAAAGCTACACACTGGAGTCATACTTTCTCTACGTTCGATATACAGTAAAGAGTGATAGGTGACATCTAGGACGAAAACATTCGTAGGGGTAAAATGGTTTAGCCCAGTTGGGAATTTAAGAAAAGCTAGTTACTATAGATATCATTGAATATATTTAAAGCATTGAAAATAAAGATAAAAATCTCTTCTCTGTGACATCTAGGACGTAAAGCCTACTTGAGTATAAGAAAGTAGAAAAGCATATCAATGAGTTAAATATATGCGGTGGCACTAGATAGAAAACTTTCGTCCTAGATGTCACACTTAGATAGAGGTGTTCTTCTATCTTATTGATTTACTATGGTCCAATAGTGTCTGGGGTGACATTTAGGACGAAAACTAACGCTTTAAGAAAACGTCCTTGATGTACCACTTGTATATTAAGACCTGGTACACCAAGGAAGGTTTGTTTGAGAGGCCCAGAAAAGCTTTTACAAACTCAAGCTATCTAGTAATAGTAGGTCTTCCCGGATGGAGGTCGAGTGCTTGTGGTACCACCATTTACAGTTTTGTATCTGGAACCGGAAGGTTTGTTGTAATGTGCCCACCCTCTATACCTTACTCTCCATGGATCATCTGCACCCATTGTGTAGTATCCCATGTCAGCAAACGCAGCACGAGTTAAGCTTACTCTACAGCTAGGTGTAGCAGTTGATGTCACTGGCCCGGAAATTTCAAATAAACCAGCATTAGCGATTTCATCAGTGAGATTGTATATTTTACTATGATCAGTGATGGCTATTTTTGTGATCCCTTTGGTTTCCAGGTTATATGTTACAAGGAAATCAATGTTCGACGAGTTAGGCCAATATGAACCATAAGATGAGCTAAAGTACCCACTTGCTTTGCTGTCCATTGCGCTTTTAGCTCTTTTTGGAGAAAAACATGCTCCCCTTGCGACATTCACAGAAGCACATCCACAGTTAATAGTAATATCTACTGCCTCATCTTCATCCTCTCCAGGTTTGGGGATCTCAAAGTCCCCTACTGGATCATCTGGGACGGTTGGGAGCTCAACGATTGTTTCGTCAGAGATGTTTCTGGAGCCTAAAGTATCATCCAAGCCAACTGCACTTGTTTGGTTCATGTGTGAAGGAACCTTAATAACTTTATTGTAGCTCCCTGCATTGTGTGGTGCTTTGATTGAAGCAATTACAGAGGGGGCGGAAACCGCTAAAGCAATCCCCACTGTAATGAGATTAATGTTATTCATTGCAATCTACCATTGTCATTTATGGATAAAAAGCAATATAGGCCTTGAGCGAATTACAATCAACTTTAGTTTTCGAACTAAGGAAATTGGTTCACGGTTTCTTTTAAGGGTTGTACTCAACTTTCACCATAATTTGATTTGTTGGTGAAGGCGATACGGTACCGACAGTAGTGCTCTGCAAACTCGAAATCATCTTCATCAAAGATTGTGCTTTCGTTACACCATAACTTTTTATGTTCGTCACGTATCCTTACCGATTCAATGTGAATTTCAAATTTACATTGGACATCATTTAAGTAAGCAGATATGTGCTTTCCTAACAGTGGTTCTATGCTGTATATGTTGTACTCATTAACACCTTCCTTAATTGCTCGAGATAGACCCATTCTCGCCATTGTCATCGCATTAGGGCATCGATGTGCTTTCAGGTCTAAGTCATTACTCTCTGGTGACTTCATACTTCTTCTCCCACTGAGGGTAGTTCTAGTTCTTTACAAATAGCAGTAGCACAGCTTCTCTCTGAGCTGCGGATCATTCTGTATTTAATACTTCCATTTCTTGAAATAGATTTCTGTACTACATTATTCTCTAGCCAAAAGTCATGTGTAATATCTTTCACAGGCAATCGAACTATCCCATCTAGTACTGACCAATCAATGGGGGCTTTATGCATTCGAGACAAATGCTCTTCAAAGATAGATCGAATTACTATCGCAGTCCCTTTCCAAAATATACTTTTCGTGTACATAACATTTGGCCCTGAGTCTGAAAGAAACCTCATAGGTATAAGAGAAAAAAACTTGGTGAGGAATGGAGTTGTTAAGCGAATTATTTCAGCTTCGGTATCGCTTGAACCTTCAAGCAATTTGTTCATTTTTACAGGAGTTGTACCTAATGCGGTACAAATGAAATCGCCTAACTGCTTCAAGTCCATTAACTGGGATTTCTTGGGTTTTCCTGTGGTACTTATAAACCGCTTTAGTGAATGACCATCAACTAATACATTATCGAGTATCTGGTCCCTAATTAATCTGGAAAAGCTTTGCGAGCTGTCAAAGAATAAGTTTTGTGCTGATGTTGGTTTACGAAGGTGTAAGTGGTAGTCAGAAAATACCTGTCTAATCTTTTGAGTGACTGGCTCTAAGGTGTCCGTGTTTGTAACAATGAATTTAACTCCCAGCGTATGGTACTGAGTAGGACTAGCATTCGTAACTCTGTCCTTAAACAAATTCAAACGGTTCTGACCATCACATACAAGACGGTCAGATGAACTTTCTAATGTGGCTGTGACGACTTCTTTGTTACCAATAGATATTTCCTCATGGAGTTTTAATGAAGAAACAAAGACAGTAATGCTAGGGAGTACTGTATCCTCCCTATTGTCGAAATACTTAATCAAACCTTGTGCACGACCTTTCTCAAGGTCTCTCTGTCTTTTTTGATACTCATTTAAACTATCTGAGCTCTCTTCTTCAGTGAAGTTCTCAGCAAATTCTTTGCCTGTTATTACCCCCTCAAATACAGAAATGCCATTCGTGCAAATACCCTCGTTAGCTCTGAAGAGTACTAATTGAAGGTCTTGTTCAGAATAAATTGGTGTGTACATGTCTTGACCCGATGACTAAAAGAATAGAAGTAAAATACCATATAAATACACCTCCTTCAATATATGTGCACAAAAAAGTGCACTAAGTATATTTAAGTCTATAAAGTGTGTTTAAATATGGTATTATATAGTTGTCGGTCTTTAGTAATGGTTCAGCCAATGGTTAATATTTTTGAAACAACAAACCTAATAGAAAACGAATTGGTGGCTTTGCACGAGAGTGTTAGCTTCAAGTTCAATGCGGTTGTAGAAGAGTTTATAACGATTTTGCGATCTAGTGATTCGCTAGTGTTTGTTCCTTGCAGTATGGGTAAAGACTCCAGCACAGTTTTGAATGCTGCTTCTGAAGCTTATCGAGTTTGTATTCAAAATGGTTGGATCGAAAAAACTCGCCCCTTAATTGTTTCAACGGTTGACACTCTTTCGGAATCACTTCCAATGGTTATGTACACCAGGTGGGTTAAATCTAAGTTTATTGACTATGCAAAAGATAACGATATTAACGTTTACTACGATATTGTCACTCCGTCATTTCATGAAGAGTACGCGAACAAATACCTGACTAGTAATAAGCTAATACCAAATGCACAACGTAATAGTGACTGCAGCTCTATTCTCAAAATTGTTCCTAGCGAAAGATATTTAAAAAACCTATTGGACCGCTTTAAATCAGACGAAGAACTACAGCAATACACCCGTTTTGATGTGATTTGCGCTACAGGGCAAAGAAACAACGAGAGTACAAAGCGAAAAGGTAATATGGTTATTCAGGGAACCAGTGATAAGTCTATAAGTGATTTATTGAAAGAGATGAAAGAGTCTGACTTAAATACAGGCTACCCACTGTTTCTATACGCTCCAATACGTGACTGGTCTACCCAAGAGGTTTTCACTTCCTTAGAACTTTCTGGAGCTAAGCCTCTTACTCGTAGTTTAGCTGGGCTCCCTCCCCTTCCCGGCTTCCTTTCTGATTTCGCCCTGCTTTTGGCCATTTATGGGAATGCTTCTTCTGATGTCTGTGAGATTGCAGTAGGACAAAAGAATTCAAATGGTTGCAATGGATCTAGTCGATTTGGATGCACACTATGCACAATGGTTCAACACGATAAAACCCAAAACTCACTAGCTAAACATACTCGATGGAAAGTGTTTTTACAGGAAGAGGTTCTGCGCATTAGAGATTTCATGTTTCAGCTGAGTTGCAATATGGATGCGAGAATGATGCATGCCAAAGCTATCGATTTTGCAGCATATCAACGAGTAGCATTTCAGCCGAACGTTCTAAAAGTAAAGTATTTAGAAAAGTTGGTTAGGTATTTTGCTCAAATTTCAATTGAGTCATCTAAAAAAGCTGAAGAGTTCAAACGACTATATAAAAGTGGGTACGTCGACCAACATGAAGGCGTTATAGACATCAAAAATGATAGAAGCTTGAACGCTAAAGCCAGAAGAGCATTTCTTGATATGTACATTCAAGAGGCCCAGAAACCCTTAATAAACATTTTTTCTGAAAAGCATGCTGCTTATCTTTCGTTTAGATGGAGTCTAGATGGAGTAAATGCCCTTCCCTATAGACCTTTGGTTATCTGGAATGAACTTTTGAGAGGTAATGGCTGGATTCCTTATCCTAAAAGTAATGCAGAGTACGAATCTATTCATGGAAAAATCAGCATTAACTCATCGAAATTACCTGAAGCCGTATTAATGAAAACTCTTAATGTTGACAATGACCCAGTGCGGTTTATTGATAATCATAAGTCCTTTCTTAGCTACTGGGAGCGTCCAATAGATGCGAGCGATTTGAATGAAAGCGATTTTAACTGCACCACGAAGATCCTCCCTAAAACACAGTTACCTGTAAAAGTGAGTATTGCTCATAATTTAAAGCTGGAACCAATCAGCCAGGACACTTCTCGATCTAAACATTGTGATCTCTTAGGAAGGATTTCAGTGATGGTCAATGCTGAGAGAGTTGAACTCTTTGATTTGATTTCAAGTAACTCTGATAAGGTAATCAAGTTGGAGTGTAATGGACGTAAAGCTTCTAGTGCATTTTCAGAGTACTTTAAAACTAGTCTACTTAAGGGTTATGCAAACAAAAAAGCACTAAATTGGTATAACGAAATTGATGAGCAAATTAGTAGCATTGAATTTAGTTCTATCCAAGAAGCTACGAAAGTGATTTATGCATCCTTTAGTTCTATGTTTGGCGGTGGAAAGATAAACACCAAGCTTTCTATACCCTATCTATCGCATGTTACTGATATCCAATACCAGGAAAAGGCTCGAAAAGTTAAACCTTCATTAGATTTCACAAAACGTGTAGCAAAAATTAGATCAGGTAAACTTACTAAGGGAACAACAAGACTCTCTTTCTATAATCTTGAAACAAATCCAAGACTTCACTATGCGCATGCAGATAATCATAGAGTGCTTCACCCTGACATCGATCTCTTGGGCGAAGAAGTTAAAGATGTTTTTACACCAGCACATTATATTGACCCTAATGCCGCTCTAGGCGACAAGTTAAATATTGTAGTTAATGAAAGAACTCTCAGTCAGTGGCACTTAACCCAACCTTACGAAAGAATTAAAGCTGAACATGATCTTGCACTCATTCAGAACATAAGAAGACGTAGATTGTCTCTCTCTAATAGAAAACAATCAGTACGGTCCACGCAATTAGGAGCTGTGGCACGTTCTATGGTAGAGACAGGGGCCGTTAGGATATCGTTAAAGTACTACCCGACATTCCTCGACATAGCCAAGAGAACAGAGTTACTGTCAGAACTTGGTTGTTTCGACTACCAAGACATGAATGCATCAGAACTAAAACAATTGCCTTTTATGGTTTCTATGCAAAAGCATAGGATCGATAAAGCTAAGCTATTACTTCATGTTCGGGAGCGTAGAAACGCAATAAGACACAAAATAAAGCTGCAACTGTCTAGGCCGTTGGAAGGCTGTGAGAGTAGATTAAGGAATCACTGTGATAGATTGAAGAAATACCTGGCTCGATTTGGTGAATCAACTGTCAAGCTAAACAATCCCACACTATTCTTGACCGATAATCAGCCTCAGATTCATCGAACATTAAAGTGCTGGTCTTTATTAAGCTCAGACTCGTTCAAATCGATTGAAGAGTTCTACAAAAGTTCTCTCTCTACTAACCAACTAACAGAACTGAATGCTAAGCCATCTATTAAGAAGGAAATTACACACTTTACAATCGAACAGCTAAACTCAGTTGTTTCAGTACTAGAGCAATCTATTGCGATGAACTGGGCACTTAAAGGAGTGTATTCAAATGCCATTAATAGTATTGATAGTGAAACAGTTTCAAAAATCGCTAAGGTATCTAAAGACCTATCTAACTTGAAATTTGACGATGTTTTTAAGTATAAAAGTTCAGAGGAATATCTTTGTCTAAAAACTGAATTGAGAAATCTGAATGCAGCTCTATACACGCGACTAAGTAATATCGAAACACCAGCCTCAAATGTGATTAACTTAGACAAACAAGATTTTCTAGCTTCATTTAACCCAAGCGTAGAAAACTACTTAACTCGGTTGGGAGAATATGAGTCAAACCTATCTGAGGCTCTTATCACCCTCGAGTGGTTTAAAGCTCAAATTGAAGATATAAAGAGATTTTCTCTTCGTGAAACAATATCAAAGTTTTCACTCGAACAGCGTCTATCTCTATCAACGGATTTATGTACAATGCCAGTAAATACGAATGTTACAATTTCTCCTGATCGAGTCGATAGTAATATGCATACGACAAAAGTAACTAAACGTTCTACAAGAAATGTAACGCCAAAACCCTTACTCGAATCACTATTAAATCTATAAAACAATTATGTTTACTTATGACTATAAAAACGATTTATCTCTCTTAGCTGAAGCGTTTAAACAGAGTGAAAGCACAATAAAACTGTGGCAGAAATCAAAGCCGAAACAGGCTTTCATGTTGGATAATGCATTCAACTACTGTAATGATTACGATGAACTAAAGCTATTTGTCAACAGGCTGGTGGAATTGGAAACCATAAAAGAGGTTAACGCCGAACTAGGATTGCCTAGTGCTCCAGATCGACTTGTAGATGAAGGCTTCTCTAAGTCTGCCTATTGGAAGTGGTTTAAGGAAAACAGGCACTTGTATGTTGCGATGGTTATGGGGTATTCAGAGTTTAAGGTTCAGAACCTAGTAACCAATACTAACCAGGATTTGATAGCCAAGATACTAACTAACCTAAGTAAAAAGGAGCTGGTATCGCTCTACACCTCTGACCCAGATAGTTTAATTAAGTTAATCAATACGCTTAAGTGATGTGAATTTTTGGGGTGATATACAGTGTATATTCTAATGGGACCAGTATTGATGTCACATTGTAAATATACACTGTATATTTTAAAGGGAGCTATTTGTTAAAATAGTATACAGTGTATATTACTCAGATATCCATCTGGCATAGTGTTCCAGAACTCTTGATTAACTATTAATCAACATGGTTGTTCAAAAAAAAAGTATTAGAATATACAATGTATATTCTTAATCTAAAGTGTTTTAAATACTACAATTTTTCAGAATCAAGCGCGTAAGTACCCATCATAGTTGCATCAGCCGAACTGTTTTTCATACTTATGAAAACCACGGACTTACTTTTATCGAATTGGTCATTCGTGCACCCAATTAGACAACGACCCACTTTATGTGGTTTTGTTAATTTGTATATTCCAATGCCGATAGCATTGATTGCTCTAGCGAAACTCTTAGATAGTCCTGCCATAATCAACTTGTTGGCCATTTCGGACAGCTCCTGAGCATATGAATCTGTCATGTTTTCTGCCTTTATCTTTATCATTGAGCTCGAACCAAGCCACCAGTTGTTGTAAGCACCAGACTTACCTTGTGCGAGGACAATGTCTTCGATTGTGTACTCAATACCGAAGATGGTGAGTATGATACAACCACGAATGGCAAAATTGAGTTTACGTGGAATGTCATCCATATAGGTATCTGCTATTGCACCTCCTAGGCCGTTTTCTTTGGGCCAATTTACATTTGACACTAGCCAGTTAGAAACTTCATGTGACCCCTTCCTGCCAGCAAGTACAACCAATTTTGCTGGCTCCTTGTGACAAGCGTTGTAGCAACGGACTCCATCATAAGGTTGACCATGGGTGATACAGTGGGATTGTTCTATGAAATTGATATTAGTTAAGCCATCGAGATTAAATTCAAATGCGTTTGAATGAATGGTAGCCACAAAATACTCCTTAGAAAAAGCTCACTTGCCGATACGAATTAATGAATACAGATAAATACTTTCGGAATAACTAATAGTTCATAAGTAAACAGAATGTAAGGTGAGCCTAAGAAAAAAGAATCTAAGTTTGAGCTCTGTTGATACAAGAATGATCTAAGCTTGTTTAGATGAATTAACAAAATAATAGTAAAATTAAGATAAGGGAGATCCATGGAAGGATTTGTCGGTGGACAACAAAGTTTGAAACTCGAACAATAAAGATTAGAACTATGACAATAAAGTACGAAACTTTTCGGTGCCATTTGTCGTAGTTTGCCTTCTTCTCTGAGACGATTTTGCCCCATTCCTTCTCTGCGCGAAAGTCTACTCACAATTTGTGATTGTACGTTTGCCTTACTTGTAGTTATTCGAGGAAGTGTCGAAGTAAGCTTTTTAAAAATCATACGTCATTTTGCAATCTAATACCGATAACATCTCATTAAACTATTGATTATTAATTGAACTGTGATTGAAAAGGCTGCATGATAGGACTATGAAAAGCCGTATAAAATGCGTTATATGCGAAGGAGGATATATGACAAAGGAAGTTGCCGATAAGTGCTATATCGCATTAGGCATTGCTGCTGGAGATAGTATCTATCAGTACTTTTTCCGTACTGAAGAACCGTTTAATTTCTACAAGCCAATATTTATGTTCATAGTCGTTTTCCTTATTCTCATTACATTAAGCTTTGGCTTGAGGTTACTTAAACGGCTCATTTCTGCTCCTAAACGTGTTTAGAACGCAGTAAACCTTCATAAGAATAATTTGGTCAACAGGCTGTTGACTAAATTCAGGACAGCTCATTTGTGAAGCAAATTGTTTCGCAATTGACCAACAGGCTGCTGGACAAATCCCACTGCCCAATTTTGCAAGAGGCTCTTACAAAAAAACGAGTCAACACATTTATGCCCCAAAACAAGTCTAGTCGAGCGTCGCAAATGAGCGATCAGCGGACGGTGAAAAATGTTCAGCTGATACCGTTTTTATATCCAAAATCAACAAACTTCCCCCATATTCAGGTAAATGAGCAATTTGCGCATTTTTGTCCTTAGACCACGTCATTAACTTTCAAATATTTTCATAGCTAGCAAAAGGTTAGCTAATTTGATAAAAACGTATGAACCAGAAAAGTGAGCTATTACGTGGTAGAAATATGCGCGATTTGCACACTATTAAATTGTTGAACTAAGCCGCTGCGCGGAGTCGCAAACATCCCAATCAACGACCACACTTACCTTGAGATTTAACCCATTAATCTGGAGGTAACAATGAACTCTCTCATTGAACAAGTCGCCACTGAAATTGAACTCATGGGCTATTCACAACGAACTCGCGAGACCTACTGTGGTTGCTTACAGCGCATTGAGAACTATTTCAGTAAATCCTTAGCGCAAGTCACGGATGCGGAATTGAATCACTATTTTAATGAGCCTGAGGTGCGCCGATTAACCCGAGCGAGCCAATTGGTGCAAATTAATAGTGTCCTCTTCTTATTCAAACACATACTCCACCGGCCGTTGCAATTAGCCATCACTTTACCCAAGCAACGGCATAAGCCACCCCAATATTTAAGCCGACAAGATATCCACTTACTGATTCACCATTGCCAAGATTTACGTTTAAAAACCATGATAATGCTCAGTTATGGCTGTGGATTACGCTTAAATGAATTAACCCACCTCAAAGTGGCACAGATTGATGGGCAACGTAAAACGGCCTTTATTGAACACGGCAAGGGCAACCAGTCTCGTTATGTGGTGATTCCTGAGACGGTATTGCATCAACTCCACGTGTACTGGCAAGCCTATCACCCCAAAGAGTGGCTGTTCTATTCTCGCTGGTTAGCCTCCCAACCTCTCAGTAGCTCCACCTATACGAAGGCACTGAAAAAAATCGCCGCACAGCTTGGGCTTAAGGATAAAGTGAACGCGCATCAGTTACGCCATGCCTATGCCACGCATCAATTAGAGGCAGGGATGCCGTTGCATCAATTACAGCACCAGCTTGGGCATCGCAGCATTAAAACGACCGAGTGCTATCTGCATTGGTTGCCAGAGCTTGGGCATGGGGGCGTTGATTTACTAGCCAACTTGCAGTAACGCATGCCACCGCTTCATCTGGCGGATATTCTCAGCCAAGGATTACCGCATTACCAACAACAGCACCGATTAACCCGTCAACAATATCAAGTGTGTGCACATATCTTGGCGTGTAGAACAGGACAACTCGGTTATCAACAGTGGCGTTGTGACCAGTGTGGTCATGAGGAGCAATTTAGTTGTAGTTGCAGAGACCGGCATTGTCCTCGCTGCCAAGGACAAGCCACGCAAGCTTGGATTGCCAAACAAGCGATGTCACTGCTACCTTGCCCTTACTTTCACTTAGTGTTTACCTTACCGCATGAACTTAACCTAATCGCACACTATGCACCTAACGTGCTTTATCACTGTTTATTTAAGAGCCTTTGGCAAACACTCATGACATTCGCTGCCCATCGTCATCAGGGTCAACTCGGCATGACTTGTGTGTTGCATACTTGGGGGCAAAACCTCAGCCAACATATTCATGTGCATTGTTTAATCCCCGCAGGTAGCCTCAATCGACAATCGCAGTGGCAACCTATCACTAAAGGTTATCTCTATCCTGTTAAGGCTTTATCCACTGTGTTTCGAGGTAAAATGATAGCGGCACTCAAGGCACAATCCATAGCGCTACCGTCATTACCCGCCACTTGGTGCGTGTACAGCAAAGCCTGTGTCTACCCACATCAACTCTTGCACTATCTTGCACGTTATACCCGCAAAGGTGCCTTATCTGAATCACGATTAGTGAACTATAACGCCAGTCGTGTGCGCTTTCGTTACAAGGATTATCGTGACAACAATAAAACCAAATTCATGACCTTAAGTATGGATGAGTTCATTCGGCGCTATTTACAACATGTCCTGCCTAAAGGCTTTATGCGTATTCGCCATTATGGCTTTTTAGCCAATGCTTGTCGTAACAAGCGCATCCCCCTCATTCGAGCACAGTGCCGTGATTTAACCGATAAAATCGCCATGGATAACGTGGAAACCAAACTGCATTGGGTTTGCTCGCACTGCCATCAAGGGCAATTGATATTCGTCGCTATCGTGCTCCCCTTAACGCAACAGATAAGAGGATTGGATTCAAGTTAAACAATGATGACGTCAAACCATTTACGCAAATATTAGACTGAATGCCGCCTGATAGACTGGCGCTTGCGTGTGTAAAAAATACACTTGCAATTAACCAGAAAAGTAACGTAAATTAAGACCATTAATCGACTGAACGACAGTGACAATGGAATGCAATGATGAAGATAAATCGGATAACGTCATCAATCATCCTCAGGCTTAAAAAAGCAAATTCCATTAGCATAAATGATTCCAATACAGTGATTCACAAGTCGCCGTCCGTTCAACAAATGATTTATTTACACTCATGTGTAAATAAATACTAAAACGTTAGATTTCATGTTAGCTATAATTTCGCAATATTTAGTATAAAAACCATAACTAGGAAAAAAGATATGACTGAGAATGCCCAAAAAAATGCAAAACCTTTTTCTCAAACGTTTTTTCATGGAACCAAAGCAGATCTTAAATTGGGAGATCTTATAGAAACAGGGTTTAATTCAAATTTTGGACAAAATAATAAGGCTAAGTATATATTTTTGACAGCTACACTAGATGCTGCCATTTGGGGAGCAGAGCTTGCCCTAGGTAATGGTCGCGAAAGAATTTATTTGGTTGAGCCAACAGGTCCAATTGAAAATGATCCTGACCTAACGGATAGAAAGTTCCCAGGGAATCCAACTATGTCATATCGTTCAATCCATTCATTTAAAGTTGTAGGTGAAGTATCAAGCTGGCAGGGTCATTCAATAGAGCAAGTTAAAGCAATGAAAGATGGTTTAAATAAACTACATGAACAGGGCATTAACTCTTTAAATGAAATCTAACAAGTCGGTGCACATGACTGCTAACACGTCACTCGGTTTGCTCTGCCTTCGGCAGTTTAGCAAACTCTTCGTGCCTTAGTTTGCGCAGCATGTGACCTAGGCGTTAACAACGTCCGCAAATGGCACAGAGCCGTTGGTCGGCTCTAACTCATTTCTGTCCAAAAGCGAGTTTCAAACTTTGTTGTCACACTTTCGTTGGATAGCCACATTGATTGAATCTAAGTGTCGATCTTTATTGTCAGTATTGGGTTCTTTTAGCCACGATAGTAACGCACTTCGGAAATAGAAAAGTTTCAAACTTTAATGTCCTCCGACAGGATTGGGTATTATTGTCTTTAACGGTATAGGGATGCTTCTGTGTTTCTCTATTGGTTCTTTCGTTGCGTACTTTGGTTATAAAATTTTCAAAAGAGGCGCCTCGTTAAAGGAAGAGGAGCAACTAATCGAATGGAACAATCTCAAGGTTTCATCAAAAGGTGGAGGAGCAATAGTTACATCATGTTCAGCAATTTGGGCAATTGTGGGCTTATATGTTAGCCCTGGCATTTCAAATACTCCAAATGGGCCGGATTATACATCAATTCATAATAAACAGAATATAGAACTTAAGGTTGCAAGTGCGTACGTTGATGACCCTGAATCTATATTGGATAACCCTGAAGAGTTAAAAAAGTATTTTTCCGAGAGTTTGTCATCAAGAGACTATGACGTTGGAATTATTCACGTGAATGGCCGAATTGGAAGGTTGGATTCAGACTCAACAAACTACTTGGTTGATAGTTCAGGAAATACGACCTTAACAGCTGAGGCAGAAGGGGAGTTTGGTAAAGTACTAGTTTTATTCAGACCAAAAGTTAATGAAAAAAATCAATTGATATTTGATGCAGATGCTTTGGTTAAGAATGTGGATATAAATCGTCTAGATAAAGTAACGAGTTCAGACTAATAAATCTTTACTATTCAAGCTACGTTGGTCTTTGGTCATTACCCATAAATCACTGAATAACCCACAGAAACAGAAATACCCAGAATCAATATGCACTTTACGACATTACCTCTAATGGTACAATGCGACATAATTTTCAATAAAAATACTACAAAATGTTCCTAAGAATAGAAAAAATTACAGTTAAGAATCTGTTTGGTTTTTTAAACTATGACATTGAACTTCCAGAGTCCGATCATGTGGTTATTACAGGCCCCAATGGCTATGGTAAGACTATGCTTCTCAAATTGATTCATAATGCTATCTCAAATAACTACAAAGAATTATCTAAAATAAGTTTTGATACATTCGAACTGAAAACCAATCTTGGTCTTGTCCGTTACTTCAACTCAGAATCTGGTATGCAGATCGAGTCATTTCTTAATGACACAAAAAAGATCATCATTCCTTCAACCCAAAACTTGTCTGAAGAAAAGGTATTTGATTACAGAAAAGCTTTTTCTATTCTTATCCATTCTGTACATCTGAATGACGAAACTGAAGCATATAGCATCATTACAAAGCAAAGAGCGTTTCTAGAAGATAAAATGAAGTTTGCGCTAAGTAAATTGCACAAGCTTGACCAGTTGGTTTATGACTTATTTTCATGCATTTCAATAGAATCACACGAAGTTCAAAATAACGCATTACCGTACATGCAGAAAGAGAGGATAGTTGGCCTACAAGACCTGTTAGCACCTTACACTCGTTTCGGATTGCTACCAAAGTCGAGTAAGTATCTCGAATTGAATGACTTAAACCTTGTATCAGACTACACCATTAACTTGAGTGATAAATTGGATGAAATATTCTATGAAGAATCTTTGCATGAAGACTTTGTAGGACGTTTGAGCGAGTTCTCGAAGCTAATTGAGAAGAAAAAGTTTTCATTTAAAACTATAGCAGTTAACCCGGAATACGGCTTCGCATTCTTCAATCATGTTGGTGCTAATATACCTTTAGAAAAGTTGTCTTCAGGCGAGAAGAACCAAGTATCTATTTTCTTTGATCTAATTTTCAAAGCAGAAAATGGTGCAATCATTTTGATAGACGAACCTGAGGTATCTCTACACATTTCATGGCAGAAAGACCTCCTTAATGAGTTCTCTCAAATATCAAAGTTTAATCACTACTCACAGCTTATAGTAACAACGCATTCACCGGATGTGATTGGTGATGAGTGGGAAAGTTCAATTGACCTCTTTGACAAGCATGTGATTGCAAAGAGTAACTAGTTATGTCGAGTTTAAGAGATGCTACCAGAGAACGTAGCGATGAAACTAAATTTAGCGCTCTGCTTTTACAGGTCCAAACTGACCACGTAGGCAATAGGATTATATTTGTTGTTGAAGGCGACTCCGATATTACTCTGTTTAACATGGTGTTGAGAAATACAGAGTTCTTTTACTGCACTCCAGCAAGTGGAAAGGCGGATGTCATAGAAGCTGTTGATAGGCTGAGGACTCGTATTTCTAATCAAGTTTACGGTATAGTCGATGCAGACTTCGACCACGTACTAGAAAAGACTTACAACGATACATTTATGACGGACGTGCATGATACAGAAATTATGATGCTTCATGATGAATTTATCACAGATTTTATAACTGAACATACACAAAATCATATTCTGGGTCCGATGCAGATCGATGAAGTTGGTCAGAGATTAATGAGTAATCTGATGAGCGTCTGTAATGAAATCGGTCTTGTAAAACTCGCTTGTAGGTTGCTGAATTTGAATGTGAGATTCAAAGGTATGAACTACTTTACTAGCGAAGCTGTGACGGTTAACGATTTTAATGTGTCAATAAACATTCAAATCTTAATCGAAGCTGCAATCAGAAGAAGTCCGAGAGTAGAACAAACTCATTGTATCGACATATACAATAAATACGTAGAGTTAAATCAAGCTGGTTATTGTATATATCAGACCGCGAATGGGCATGACTTTTGCCAGTTGCTGGCTCAAGTGTTTAAGCAACCATTATCATCAGATAGAAATGTAACTGTCAAAGGGGTAGAGAAGTATCTTCGAAGCAAATATACAAAGGAGAACTTTGAGCGGACTAATTTATATGAGCAAATGATTAGACTTATTGAGACCGATGCAGAGGTAGAAGAAGTAGCGTAGTTTTTAGGATATCATATTGCCTCATTTCAACAGAAGTGAGGCGTCAATAACTATAACTTTCGTTACTCACTTACTTGAACAACTTTGTTGCCGAAGTATCTTAGTACTTTAGTTGTCCTACCGTTGATGACTGGCAAATCTTCTTTGTTAATCCATCCAATTAGCTCCTGAACATTAGATTTTCCGAATTGGTTCAACTTATACTCACTATCGTATATGCAGTTTGCCATACGTGTTACAGGGTCTCCAGTGCCGTATAGTAGGTATATCAGAGTCTTTTTTACCCTCTGTTCTTCATTACTTCCCATAAAGCTCTCCTTTAATGTATTGAGGCCACCTTTGTAGAAGCGAAACCGGTCATGGAAAGAGTGCAGAATGCAAAGTGCCTCAACTATATCAATCATTGAAGCTGATATGATTGCTTCCTTTGAACCGAGGACTTTTTTTATAAGGGGATAATTATGCGGAACAATGCGATCCTCAAAATGTTCCCATTTTGTATTCATCCATTCATTAATAAGTTTTGCCGTTTTAGACCGTTGTTGTTCATCCCATCCAAGAGGTTGGTGCTTCCAAGTGTCTTGAGTGGCATAGAAGTCGCGAACAAAGCTGAAGAATGAGTCAATTTCTAATCTTAATGGTATTAAGTCACCGTTAACTTTTCTATCGAAGGTTTTGTAGATTTCTACTATTCGATTAAAAGCACTAACTGATTCTTGATATGAACGCTGGTATGTATCTTGGAAAATAGACTTCTGTGATGCTTTCTTTTTACCGCGATTGATGTTCGAGAAGTTCACATCCCCCATGGTGTCGATGACATCGTGTTCCATGTCATTTAATAGTTTATTTGCATGATAGTACTTGTTATAGATACTCCGATAGCATTTGACTGCATCTCTATTGAGCACTTTTGCGTCACGCCAGTATTCACTGAATAACTCTTGCAGTTCTATAAATCTATGATCTTCCGGGTGGATGCCAATCATAACTTCTTGATTAGAATATATGGCGGATCGAGTTAGATTCGCTGAACCCAACAAGATGGACTTATCACCAAAAATGTAAAGCTTAGGATGGAATGAGTTGGTCGTGAAGAACCTAGCTTCAACCTTATTATTGTTTAGTAATCTATCTAGTGCAGATGGTGAGGTTGGAAAACCAAGTCGCACAATGATTTTTAAATTACATCCTTTTCCAAGGACCTCATCTATAACATCAAACTCTGTGAAAAAAGCTGAAGCAATGAATAAGTCCATTCCATCTTCTATATGATCTGTGATGCCATGTTTAATGAAATCATTTTTTGAAGTTCGATTAGTATACAAGTCCATTGGTTTGCTCTCATCACTCTCTTAAAATAGTACAAGCCATTGAGGTTGATAAAAGAGTAACTTATATCAGTAAAAGGATACACTGGCCTAAAGAATTCTGTGGCTACAAGCTTATTTTCGCAAGTTTGGAGTTGATCAAGTAAAGATATAAGGGGAGGGGGAGTTGTATATTTTCTGGTTTGAAAAAAAGAACCCCCTCCTACGCAAAAGCGTAAGAGGGGGACAGAGATAAACGCTTGGGGGCAATTTAACTCCGAAGCGAATTATATACAGGTTTACAGCTTAGTTCAAAGAAAATGACACTATAAACAGTTAAATGCCCAATTTTTCAGCATGATAGATAAACGCCACACTATATGGATAATCCCCAATCTCCTAAAAGCTGATCAAGCTGCTGCTTTTGCTCATCGCTTATATTTTTAACTGTGAAACTGAACTCACCTTTCAAGGAGTCATGTTTTACGTGAACTTCAGAGCCGTTATCAAGTTTCTTCTTAAGTTTCTTTGGCTTTGTCAATGCATCTTGCCCTTGATCCTCATCATGCTCGGCATAGCTGTATGACAGAATCTTTTTTACGATTTGAGCGTTGGCGTGTTTAGCGCTTAATGCTGTAAGCCTTAGGTTTTCTGTCTCTTCTAATAAAGATGAGCAAAAATTTTCAAAGCCTGATTTTTCTTTATCAGAAAGGCTAGTTATTTTCTTGTCTAATTCAATTATTGAAGGTCTTCCTAGATCAGGAACACTAGGAATGACATCTATTAGCCATTTTGGTAGCTCTGCCGCTTTTATACCAGCTGAGACTAAGTTTTTGTCATAGCCTTTCTCGGTGGCAATCTGAATATTGTTCAAACCTTGTTCTTTCTTGAGGTTCAGCCATTGCTTACCTAACTCATAGAGAGACATGGGTCTATGTGTATTACTTACTTCAGATAAAGACTGCTTACTTTCGCGTGTAATATTTTGACTTGTAGCATAGATCTTAAAACCGCGCTTACTGTAGAAACAACCGCTTCTGCGTTGAGAGCCATCAATAACTTCATAAGTGACACCCCCTTGTGAATCAGTGTGTTTTATAGCAAGACCGGGATAGAGTTGACCCTTATCAGAGATCTTGTTGGTAATATCTATAACTGACAGCCGAGACATAATTGATTGATCTCGAACATTATCCTCTGATACGAATGTTTCGGCTTCAATTTTATCAAAAGGAATTTCGACCAGTTGAAACAAGACTTCTTGGCCATCAACCGCAATTTCTAGTTCGGATACTCCTGCTTGAGCTGCCTCGTTAAGGAGTTGCTCCTCTTTCGTTGTGATTGCAACACTATCTGATGATAACTTCGAGGTACGATTACCACCTGGTGTATAAGCTTGGACATTTCTTCTATGACTTGACATGGTGCCCTCTTTATAAATCGATATCTTTTAAGTGATCTTTAAGCTCATTTGCTAAATCAATTACTGAGTCCTTAGAGTCACGTAGCTGTCGAGGGATACAAATACCTTCGCTAGAAGCGACATCTAGTACTGTTCGATAATTTTTGGCTGCGGTATCAAAAGCATTTGAGCGAATGATGTAGTTATTGAATACCATGGAACGGTACTCATCTTTGATACGATTTGATAGCTCAGTATCTCGGTCTTTCTCTTCTTCGACGTTGGTACGGGCAATTTTAATCCAACGAATACCTTCTGAACCTTCTGGCAAAGCTCGAACCTGGTTAGGTAAATTATCCAAGAATTGAGTTGTGGAGCTCCAGTCGAGAGCCTTTGGAGATACTGGTACCAACAAACCATTACAAGCGTACAGTGCACTCCAAGTAAGCGGGTTGATTTGAGGTCCTGTATCAATAAAGATTAAGTCGTATTGGTTACGAATAGGGTCGATAACTCGTTCTTTTAATCTTGGAATTAGGTTTTCTTCTCCGAGCCAATGTAAAGACGAAAATCGCTCATCCTCAGGAAACGCTGGCATGATTCGAACATTAGGTAAGAAGGTATTAAGGATTGCTTCATCAATAATATCCTCATGACTTAAACCATAATTCACGAAATTTTGATATAGAGAATCTTTACCCTCAAGATCCGCTGTCATAATGTCAACGGCAGTGAGTTGGTCCAGATCATTTTGTTTGTATTCCTTAGATTGAGCGAACAATTTAAGTGAACCCTGTGGATCTAAATCAATGATTAGAATGCGGATACGTTCAAGGTGCTGTAAACCTAATGCCTGAGCCAGGTTAATAGTCGTCATGGACTTACCTGTACCACCTTTCTGGTTCTGTACATTGATAATATGAGTACCACGATTAAAATCAGACCATTTTGGCTTACCAGCTAAATCGAGAATTTCATGAATATAGTCTGGCGAATACGCATACTTACCACGGATCATTTCAGGTGGTTGATAGCCTTGCTCCACCCAATCTTCTTCCTTTTTCTTAAACGTGTTGACAGAGTCCCAGCCACACATTTTGCTCATTTTGGTTTGTGGAACTGAGTGATTAAGAATGACCTTGCTGACTTCAAACTGTTCATCGAGTACAACCTTCGATTGCTGAAGGATGTTTGCTCGACGTTCTGACTCGGTACGACTTACGCTCTCGTTTGCTTTTTCCAAATTCTGCAAAACGGATTCAGTGACTGATGACATTGTGACTCTCCATAAAATTGACAGTCACATTGTCAATTAACAGGTGATGACTGTCAATGATAATTAATGGGTATCAATGATATGTTGAGGCTATCATTTTTATTTGAGGCTTTCATCACAGAATCCTAATGAAAAAAGTCAAATACAGTGCGAACAGAATCTATAGGTTGATTTTGTCGCTGTATATGGTCAGATATCTGAGTGTACAGAAACACAATGTATACCCTAAGTTATTAATAAATAGAGAAAAAATAATGAGCGACATTAAAGAGCAATTGCTAGTATTTTTGAGAGAACGGACCGCGGTAGAGGCTGTTGTGTCTCCGAGTGTTTATGTAAAAAGTACTGCAATCCCACGCGAAGATAAGTTAGAAATTGTATTACATCGGCAGTCTACTCCATATAACAGTAAACATTTCATTGATGTGATGATAGAAGTACCTTTAGAAATCAACAGAAAAAATTACGAAATTATTAAGAGCTGGCCTATGTGCAAACTAAACGAATACTCAGATTCTAGTATGTTATTAGTGAAACGCGAAGACTAAAAATCTTGAGTTGTTGAGTAAAGTATGCTTAACGTATATAGTTAAGCATACTTTACAAAGATAGGTTTCTTGTTACCGTGACTAAAGACGAATACATTGAGTGCTATAAACGAAAAGGTTGGACTACAGCACACCTAGCCAATCGGTGGGGGTTTAGCAAGGTAAGAGTCTACCAAATTGCAGAGGAAGTTGAGCTAGGGCATAGTAAGAAACAAGCTCATATAGATATGCTTAACGGGCTACCCAAAGCGCCAAAATCTATTCGAAAACCCTATAAAGAAAACTAGGAGAAGCTTGTGAAAAGGCTTGAGAATGTAATGGAGAATAACAACCTAGCTTTGAGCTTTGGTCCTGCAATAGACTTCTTTGTTGACTGGGGCTTCAAGATAGCGCTTTTAATTTTTGTAGTGGTGTTTATTTCATCTCTAATCACTACTTACTTCAATGGTGCACTACATACTAATGCTCTGTCTGTATTTGGATTGACAGGTTATTTAATCGCTAGTGCTATATATCAAGGCCTGAACGATCATCATCGGGGATACTAATATAAATTTTTCATTTGGCGCTATACAAGAATTGAATCGCGTTCCGTCGCCGGAACGCTGTGAGTCAAAACAAGGTCAAACGTGATATGACATTCAAAGCCGTGCTCCGTTCGGAGACCATTTACTAAGTTGGTGCTCCTCTTTGTTTGGTTCATTTGATAGTGTTTTTGCCTGAGGTTTTTGACCAAGCAAAGCACTTGTTGATCGCTGCTTCTACGATAGATATTTCTACAAAACTACCACTTGTTTAATCCTCTTCGGTATCAAGTGGCATTAGCCATTTATTGAAAGCACCCTAAATCTAACAGTTGCCTTTTTATTTCAGCGAACTGGTCAATGTCAATTATGCTTAGTTGCAGCATTCTATTTGTAATGAATTTTGGTGTTACGTTCATCTGTAAAGCTATCTGCCTCAAACCAATATCTTGACTCAAGTAATTCATCAATTGCTCGTCACTCGAACTGTTCCAGCTATTGGTGGAACGAGGAACACTTTGAGTGATAGTAGTGTTGGTCGAGGTTGCATTTTTCGGCAATTGTTTAGGTTTAATTGATATTTGGTTCTCTGTGTTGTGGCATAAAGAACTTATGCTTTCTACTAGCCCAATTAGACCGTACTCAAAATGAATGTATGGAGTGAAAGTGATAGAAACTATAGATGCATTAGATAGTATCGACTTCGCTAAATCCATTTCGTTGCATTTGTTTTTAGGGATCAACAAATTTATCTTGCCTTCACATTTAGTCTCGATACCAATTACAAGTCCGCCTCTTTTTTCGTGCATTGCATCACTAATAACACCAGCAAAAGTACATTTGGGGCTAAACTTTGATACTCGTTTTCGCCAAGCGTCTCGGTCACGACTTTGCAGTGAAGTAATATATTGCTGACTTGTAGAGGCTGATTTTGGTCCAACAGAGATAATCCATTTAATGAGTGATGGCCAATTTGAGATTTTCATGAGCTGTACCTGAAGGATAATTACACAGTATAAATACCACATTAACACACGCGCGAGTTGAAATAAATCGAATTTATAAAGATTATGGAATATAGTAAATATGTCATTTGCGGATAAATAACAAGGTCTAAAATTATGGTTTATAGCTATATCATTACCCGAGATAGAGAGCGTATTGTAGACAACCTAATGGAACACGGTGAGTTTTCTAATGGTTCAATTAAAGGGAAAGAGTTAAGCCTTGATCATCCATTAGCAAATGAGATGGTAGATACCTTAAAACTAGTGCCTCAAGGCATGGCCAATACCTATTACACCCTTCACCATTTGAAACAGCAAGATTGGGATGTGACTCATGAAAATGGTTATGAGAACTCTCTCATTGCGAGCTTTAGTTTAAATGGAAACCTAAGTTCACTTTTAGATAAAGTCAAAAGTGGAGAGGGGTTTAAGGTAGAAACGAATACCTTCCAGGAGTTCATTGAATCGAATCAAGGTATCGATTTAATCGTAGATTTTCAAAATACGATCACTCAGTCTGATTGTTGGACACCCCAAGGAAAATTAAACAACCCATTAATATCGAACTTCACTGTGGATATGGAGCGTCTTTCAGAGTGGCCCGGCATGCTCGAAGCACTAAATAATCTAGGTATTGATTCAACAAATTTAGAAAACGCTATTAGTGAAAATGGTTTAGAGTCTGCTCTGGAGCTTTGTAAAAGACCAGAAGTACTTTTAGCTTATCAATATAGCCAGGGAAGATTTGCAGACTTGCCAAAGAAGAATCTACCCGGTGCAAGATTTATTCAGAATTTAGATTTAGTAGAAATTGCTGAAGAGTACTTGAAGTTCACTACTGCTCAAAAGCTTGAGGGCGTTGAACCAGACTTTAAACAGTTTTTGTTAGAGCAAGGGGAATCATTAAATGACAAAATTGATAGCGCCGTTAAATCACAAGTTTTATCGTTTATGAATGAGATGCAGCTCGATGACTCCAAAGAAAGTATTGAGTTACTAGACGAAACTGCAACAACACTATACAAACAATTAGATCCGCGAAACGAATTAATGGGCTTAAGGTACCACCTTGAACAACTACTAGACGTATATACAAAAGAATCAGAAGTAGACCATGAAGCTCTATCATTACAATTAAATTTGCAGTTGGATGAGTACAGTGAGAGGGATGCTTTCAATACTTGGTTATTAAACAACATCTTAGAATGCAAGTTAGAGCCGAGTGTAGAACTAAAAAGTAAACATGAAGCTATGGCCTTCCTTGAAAACTCCAATAATGTCACTATTCCGCAGATGATGGCAGCATTAGTACATTTATCTAACCAAGACCTTAGTAAAATACAAGCGACCCTGGATGGTGAGCTTGTTGGGTCAACTAACCATACATCTGAGTATTATGCGGACCTTATTAAAAAATTTGAAGGGATAGTATCCCAGTTATCGGTGGACCAAGGTATTGATGTATCAAAAGCAAAGGAAGATGTATTCAGTAGAATAGTGGAATCTTTATCGCTAAACAAACCTGTTTCGCAAGAAGCTTTGAGCGATAGTTTATCGAATGAATTATACCAGCTAGCTGAGGCTACAAGGTTTTCGCCAATAGGTTCTGAGAAAGCTGACCCCATTCAAAAACTGACCATAAAAGATGTTCGAGCAATCATTTTACCTGAAGCAGTAACTGAGCCTGAAATTATCGATCAAATGTTGGCAATAGAGAAGCTGAGGGAGGAAGGCTTTAAAGGTAAAACTATTCTTTACAGTGAGCTCGAGCGTGATGGTAAAGCTCAAGCTGTACATTCTTTTATAAAACATAATCCTGACACGTTAAGAACAATAGGTGCTGCTCCCACTTCCCAAGTAGATCCTGAGCTGGATATCCCCAAATCAATAAAGATTCTTGAAGAGATTCAGGCTAATCACCCTTACTTAAAGATTCGTGTACATGAAACGATAGATTCAATGAACTTTCTTAGTAATGATCTGAAAAGTTACAGCTCTACACTCGCTGGGGTTGCCCACAATGGTGAAATGCATGTGAATCTACAAAGTGAACATAACGCATATGAGTCAGGACTTCGAAAGACTATTGCACATGAAGCGGTACACTTGGGATTTAAGAAGATGTTCACAAACTCCGAGTATGTGGACCTTATGGAGACTGTTTGGCAAAACATTTCCACTGAAGACAAGGCTACAATAAAACAAAACTATGGGCACCTTGATGAAAACAAGCCTCTAGATAGACGTAGCCTTGCGGAAGAATGGTTAGCAATGAAGGCTGAAAGTATTGATCTAAGAGATATTGATCGTATACAGCCAGTTATTAAGGTTTCATTGGTTAACAAGCTCCAAGGGTTTAGGGACTCTGTTCTCAAGAAATTAGGCAAGGTTACCGAGACCTCTTTAAATGTGGATGAGCTCCTGGTAAACGCGATTAAAAAGGCTGGAGAGTTCAACCAGTTCATTGATGGTAAAGTAATTGATCAAGGTTTGGTCGTTAGAAAAACAGGTTATGTTGAACATGAGCATCAGTCGTTTGACCTGTATCGTGGTTATAAAGCGAATTTAGACGCTGGTAGAAATTTATCTACAGAGGTGCAGATTGCAGCTAAACAAGACTTTATCCATAAGTACTCGAACAATGGGCACATTAAACTCTTAAATATCACTTTCGATAATAATAATGAACCCAAACTTGAAGGTAGTCAGTTAAGCCTACCGTACTCTGCAAACCCCAAGGACCTTCTTGAGATATTAAGGCAGGTTGAGGTAAGTTCGTGGACAGGTAAACCATCTTTGCATTCTAACATAAGTACTGAAATAGAAGCTGTTGACAGGGCTGAACCAACTCCACCAGCAGTTGTTAAAGCCAAGCTTGGTAATATAGTTAATGAGTTCACTATAGATACATCTGTGAATAATGAAATTCTCAATAAGCTTTCTGGACCAGTAAAAGACAAGTGCAAACAAGTAGACGAAAAAGTTAAACAAGAGGTTGACACTGATATGAATTTAGGAATTGGATTTTAAGTTGTATATGCTGTAACCTATTATAAAACAACAGGAGGCTTCCTATGGTTGCTGCAATTGCTCTTCTTCCATTACTTGGTGTTATAGCGGCTATTTTTTGGGGGTTGAATATGTACTACACACTCGTTCCTAACTGGTTAATTCCAGTAGTGTGCGTCGTGGTAGTCGCCTCAATATTCCAAATTAAGGTGACATACAAAGAACTAAATGAATCGGAAATAGATAGTTTTATTGGGCGGTTCTTGTTCTCAATACATCGAACAGTTCGACAGTATATGAGAGCGGCATTTATGCCAGTTGTACCTGATTTTAGTTTTGTAAAACAAACCCTCAATATCATGACGAAACGAAAAGATGATGAATAAGAAATTAATGTTAGCTGTAATGTTGAGCGCCTCCCTTTTCGGTTGTGCTCAAAATGATAGTCTTGATCCAGTATTTGGTTTTACTGGTGAATATGGTGCTGGTGGTACAAGAATCCCTAATAATCCAGCATACTTAGTTGATCCTGGGTTAACTACTGAAACTGAACTATTTAAGATATTCGGTGAGCCCCAACTAACCCAAAGTTTCCCATGGGGTAGAGTAGTTACTTATAGATATTGGGAAAATAAAATTGGGTTGCCGATGTATGAAGAGTATGTTGACTTTGTTTTTAACGATAGAGGTTTCCTTGATAAGGTGGCAACCTATTCTCAAAGGGGCTCTAAGCGGGTTGAAACAAATCAATCCAAAATGATAGAGAGAGAAGAAGAGTGTCCAAGTCACTACACAGTGTGCCAGTCATACGAAAACTTCAGTCATTAGAATCCTCACTTCATGCGTTTGCTCACTCCTTAGAGCAAACGTACTTTAACGTTCAGTTAAACAATCCCTCTGACATCAAACCAATTAAAGCGGTCATTAGAGCTATAACGGCGATCACTTACGATGAATACCAATCAGGACGAGAGTTAAACCAGTTACCTGGAGTGGTCTTCATTCCTGAAGATGTAGTTCCCAAATTACTAGAAGTAAATCATGCCAAAAAGGCATTTTCAGACGCTGTAAAAGAAGCTAAGGCCTCGAGTAAATGCAAAAGCAATACTGCCGCATTGAATTATGTAAGAAAATTATTAACAGAGATAGGCATGCAAAGGGTTCACTTTAAACAATGTGAACGCTTGCTGGTGGTAGAAGAGGCGCTACCTAAAAAAATAGTTTTTTATAACGAATCAAAAGGGTGGGGTAACCAAAAGAAATACTCAAAAGAAGAAGCGCTTGAGTTAGCTAAAGAAATCATTGATAACGGTTCTGATAGCTTTGACATCGTTTCTAAGAAAATTGCAGAGATTTCTGATTCGGAGTTTCTTGTGCACCGGACGCCAAGTCCAACAAGTATTAAAGCGAACATCACTAAATATGTACCAGGAGTGGGAGAGAAAAGTCATTCAAGAGTTGCTTCGTTACCAATATTTGTTGTAACTACCGATATGGATTCAGCGAGAACGGTACTCATTGGTTCTATGGTTTCGATTGAGTCTACCCCAAAGTCTAAAAGACTGGGGTCTAGTAAAGCTCGTAGTAAGTTTGAAGAGCAACCCTATATCTCAACTTTGCGTCTATATCGATATAAGCCCGAATATAGATAGAAAAATTTACAAACCAATCTATAATATATGATATTAAATTGGAGGGTTAGAGATGCACAAGCGTAGAGATAATTTGCAAAAGACGATACTCATTGTTTGGTTTCTGTGTTCTAGCATTGTACTTGGGATTCAGCTATTACCTAGCCCAATTGATAATGCAAGTGCAAGTCAGATAGAGTCAAAAGCCGGAAATCTGGAGCCAGATGACAGCCTGATCAATCTGGATACAATTCTTACCTATATGCCTACCGAAGTACCTCATTCCAGAAATAAACAGTAGCTATAAAATGATTTAATATGGTATTAAATACCATTGACAAACACTTTGCTCAACTATAATATATAACAAAACAGAGCGAGGTAGTTATGGTTACAATAGCTAGCAATAACAGCAATCCTTCACCTAAAAGCGTGGCTCTTGCTGCTGCTTTAGGGCAAATTGAAAAACAATTTGGCAAGGGTGCTGTGCAAAGCCTTGGGGGCGAAGCAACAACTAACAATCTTGACATCGTATCTACAGGCTCACCTAAGCTTGATAAAGCTTTAGGAGTGGGCGGGTTAGCGCGAGGTCGTATTCATGAAGTTTTTGGCCCGGAGAGCTCCGGAAAGTCGACATTGGCATTGGAAGTCATTGCTGAAGCACAAAAGAAAGAAAGTATTTGTGCCTTCATTGATGTTGAGCATGCGCTTGATCCTGGATATGCCAAATTAATTGGCGTTAATAGCGAAGAATTGTATGTTTCGCAGCCAAATAGTGCGGAGGAAGCTCTGTCTATTGCAGAAACTCTTGCTCTATCGGGAGCAGTAGACATTATTGTTATCGATAGTGTCGCAGCAATGTGTCCTAAAATGGAGTTAGAAGGAGAGATGGGGGCAGCTAGTATGGGCCTTCATTCGAGGTTAATGTCGCAAGCATGCCGGAAGCTAACAGGTATTCTAAAGAAAACGAATACCATGGCTATTTTCATAAACCAAATTCGTTTTAAAATTGGTGGTTTTGGAAACCCTGAGACAACAACAGGTGGAAATGCTTTAAAGTTCTACGCTACAACGCGAATTGATATTCGCAGAACGGGGAGCTATAAAGTCACCGATTGTACAATGGGTAATGAAACCAGGATTAAGGTTGTCAAAAACAAACTTGCCCCTCCATTTAAACAAGCTGAAACCAAAATATTGTTTGGTAAGGGTTTCGATTACTACGGTGAAGTTCTTGATTTAGGCTTAGATGCTCGAATTATAGACAAACGTGGTACTTGGTACCTTTACAAAAACCTTAAGCTTGGGCAGGGCAGATTGTCAGCGACAGAGGCCTTAGAAAACGACAAAGTCCTTCTTGAAGAGATATTATCTCGGATTAATTAGATTAAGGTATGTTGCGGGAAAACCGCAACATAAAGGCATAATGTTATTTAGTGACTTTCAGAAAAATCTAGACAAATTACCTTTTGATGAATTGCAATCACGGAGAAAGGGGCAGTCTGTACGCTCATTAGCTTATTTTCTTGGCTCAAATGAAGTCGCGATTCAAAAGTACAAAAATAATCCCGACGAACCTGTAAAGGAATCGCATATTCGATGCGTTGATTTTCTTTTGAAAATGCCAAAAGAGCAACAGATCCACATTCTATCTCAGAGTGTAAACAATCCTATCTTAAGCGTTACAGAGTCACAGCGCTGTAAAGTGAAGCATTATGATGCTCTGGAGAGTCGTCTCCTGAAGCTGGGTATGTCGAAGTTAGGGGTGTATTCATTATTGGGTACTCGTAATAGCGTTGTGGATAACGCACGAAAAAAAGGCGCCATGTCAAAAGGCTTGGCAGCGATCGTTGGGTTAACGAGTCGATTTAGTAATGATGAGCTCTTGGAACTAGCTGTCGAATACGAGACATCTGAGCGAAAATTGCCCGCTTTGAAAGAAAAGCTTATGAAAAAGCATTCTAAGTCCTCAACTTAACGACAAAAGTTGAACTGCAAGCTCAAAACGTGAATCTGGATAAGGATAATCTGAGAGCAATCAATAAACTAGCGAAATCGCTGGTTTATTTAGAAAACTAATCTATGTCATTTACGTATAAAAAAAAGGATTTGAAGTGAAAAACTACTTAGCACTCTCGATTTTAGTAGTCCTATCTGGCTGTGGTGGTGGCGGAGAAGGTGGTGGCACCAATAGCAGTAGTGGCGATAAGTCACTTGTACTTACTGTAACAGATCCAACTCAATCACTAGTGGAGAATGGGGCGTCAATAACCGTCCAATTAGAAACAAACTCAAAATCAGATAACTACACTCTTACTGTAAGAGATCCACAGTCGGTTCTCAATCAAATTCCTCTAAGTGAATATGAAAAAAATATTCATTGGTCTGTAAATAAATCGAATTTAATTCTTTCAGCAGATGAATTACTTAAGTCTTCAGGTGATTTGAGCCTCACACTGACACTTGAAGATGGCAGCGAGCAAATATCTACGAACTTTAGCCTTGATATTGTTAACACAAGTCTTAATGAGCGTCTTGAAGTCGCTTCAACGTACATCGATAACAGTGAAGAGATTAAGCAGTTTTCGGAGCTAAAATCACTCCAACATGCTTATGAAAAGGTTTTTTTATTGATGGGTCATGGTCAGCTCCCATTTACACCCGAATTTGATGAGCAGGTATACCTGGACAAACTAAACGACATCAAGTTGGCAGTAAGCAAGGTGCATAATGGTGGTATAGAGACTCTACTTGTTAATCCATTATCAAGTTTTGAATCTGAACTAAACGCAAGCGCTAAACAATACATAGATCATCTGAACAAGATTGCCGCAAAAGAGAATAGCCTGAGTGTACTCCCAGCAGTGGATTTCAATGCCTCTTCGACAGGCTATTCATTCTTTAAAGGTAATGTGAACTACGGTCAGTTTACTGAACTGTCAGTTTTCAAGTTCAACCCTGAATTTCAGTTTGTTGAAAATTTAACTGACCCTACTTACGGCAATTGCAGCATTTAAGGACAAATAGAATGAACAAAATCACCCTATCTCTACTAATTAGCGCTGCAGTTTTTAAAGGTTATGCTCATGCGAACATTGCAGAACCTATCTTATTTAAAGGAGTCGATCCTTTAGCGATGTCAGACTCAACTGGTTACCACCAGTCACAGTTAAATACCTATTGGGCAGACCAAGACTTACTTAAAGGGGCGAATAGTATTTCTAAGGCCAGAGATACTGCAAAAACCAATAACGTGACACGTGTGGGTGTTATAGATGGAGGCTTTTTAAATACTCCAGAGCTTCCTTTTGTTGATGGATATAGTTTTATCGGAACTGAAGGTTACACAGCAAATTTTGACACACCGATATCTGACCGTGGTGAACACTGCGATATAGGTCATGGCAATATGGTTGCATCACTAATTGGTGCCAACCCTCAAGGGGATGGCGTAAAAGGTGTAGCTGATGTTGAATTGGTTGCAGCTCGAGCACTGAAATGTAGTGAAGCAAAAGTTGAAGACTTAACTGCTGCAATCAAGTGGCTGAGTGGACAAGAGGTTCCTGGTGTACCGCTAATTTCAGAGCCAGTTGATGTTATAAATATGTCGTTAACGTTGCGGAACACAATGTGTGGTGGTGACGTTCAAGACGCGATTCGAGTAGCGCAAGATAAGGGGATTACTTTTGTGGCAGCGCAAGGGAATCGAGGCGTTAATTATGAAACAGGGTTACCAAAAGATTGTCCCGGTGTGATCGGAGTAGGCTCAAACCAATTAGATGGATATAAGTCTGGGTTTTCTAACTTTGATGTTAACGTAGACATTGTTGCTTATGGTGACCGCCTCTCATTGCCGACAATCGTTGATTCGAATAATGATGGAGCTTTGGACTACACCGAAACGGCTGGAACGAGTCTTTCGACACCTCTAGTAACGGGCACAATTGCACTAATGCTCAACGAAAATCCCGATTTAACTCCTACAGAAATCATTACCATTCTTAAACAATCGACAGGCAAACCAGTGGTCGGTGAAGCGGGAAGTGGTTTTCTTAATTATTCTTGTGACAATGGATATTGCGGCTATGGTGTTTTGAATGCATATGAGGCAATGCTTCAAATGAGAAAGTTGTCAGAGGAAGGGGTAGCGTTAAAAAGTCCACTAGCTGGTGAGTGTGATGTAGAGTTTTACTTAGATACTCTCGGTGGTTCTATTGATGTTTGTTCAATGGGGGAGTTTAAGTTAAATGATCATGTCACTAGCGATAACACCAAAATAGAAGTTTATAAAGTTTCAAGCCTTGATTCATTAGATGTGGCAGGTGCTGAATTAGTTACAGACACTACAAATGGAAAACTTATGCTTCCAAATGTGGGTAATGAGCTCTTTGCCTACCGTATGTGTGAAAAGAACTTCGTTGATGAGTACCATTGCTTTAGCGATGAATTAACGCCACTAACGGTTTCTAATCTCGAAAAACCTCACCAATGTAATCTCTAGAAACTGAAATCTAACTAATTGATAAACCCTGGATATTTTCCGGGGTTTATTATATATGATAGTTGACTGCTTTTTGTTTTGCTGTCACAATATACCATATTAAAACAGCTTTGGGGGCAAAATGAAACCAACGTTAGAACAACAAAACGTCATATACAAACCTGTTAGGCTTGCTGTGATCAAAGCGCTTGCAGGAACTGGTAAAACTACATTATTTAGATTGTTCGCGAATGCATATCCAGAGCTAAGAATGCTCTATATTACTTATAATCGTCCGATCGCAGATGCCGCTAATTTACCTCCCAATTGTCTATCACTCACTGGCCATCAGTTAGCATATCAATTCGTAGGAAAATACTACCGCCACAAGTTTGCAGAAAACCTCAGCATGGGGCTGATTAGAAAGCACCTCAGGTGCGACTGGTCCATCGCAAACGGGACTATGGTTACTTTAGAAAACTATTTTTGTAGTGAAGATCAAGAAATAGAAAAAAAACACGCTCCATACAACCCCAAAAATAAAAAATCATTGGATATTCAAGAACAGCTAGTTTCTAGTGCCAAGCAAATCTGGAATGAAATGCAGTTATTGGAAAGTCCGGTTCCCATGACGCACGATGGTTACCTAAAAGGTTTCTCTATTGCCCAAGTAGATTTGAGCGAGCATTTTGATGTGCTACTTGTAGATGAGGGGCAAGACCTTAACCCTGCAGTGAGAGCTTTTATGAAAGCTCAAACTAATATGAGAGTCTATGTATGTGGTGATGAGTCGCAACAAATTTATCGTTATCGCGGTGCCGAAGATGCACTGAAAGTTCAAGAAAATAGTGGAGCCGAAGTTTTCTCATTAACCCAGTCATTTCGCTTCAATGAACAGGTTGCTACATATGCCAATGCCTTTCTGAACCAACTTGGTGTTCATGAACGGCTTAAGGGGACCGATAATGGCATTATCGAGTCTGTTTTAACTTCAGAAAACGATTTAGATGAAAATCTCCAGATAGCCTATATCAACCGTACGATCGTATTAACGATTGAAGTCGCGATAGAAGCTGACGAACGTGGCAAGAGCATTTACTGGACTGGAGGTTTTAATAACTATCCATTTAACGAGCTCTTTGATTTACTCTACTTGAAGCTAGAGCAGTACGATAAAATACGCTCACGCGACTTTAAGCGTGATTTTACTACATTCGAAGATTTCGTAGAAGTTGCGAAAAAAACGAAAAACATCGATATGGCTAGAATCCTCAGACTTGTCTCTAAATATGATACTGGTTTGTTTGATATTTATGAGAACTTGAAGCTTTCTAAAGTGGATAAAATTGAGGCTGCTGAAGTTGTCGTAGGAACTTGCCACAGAACGAAAGGCTTAGAGTTTGACCAGGTGGTGCTAGGGGATGATTTTTGTGACCAATTGAAATTAATCGAGCGTACAGAAGACGAAATTCGAGATGAGTTGAATCTAATGTATGTCGCCATCACAAGAGCCAAGTTACGATTCGTAGAATCCCATCCATTTCATTCTGTACGACGTTGCTCACAAAACATTTTTGAACTGGCAAGAGAGTTTCAAAAGAACAAAAGAAGTAGCTCAGGCCGTTTTAAAAAGAGACGCTAATCATAATTCTATCGAGATGAGTAAATTAGGAGAAGTAAGTAAATGGCACTTTTTGACAGAGAAACGAGAGAGTTGATAGAAAAGTTGATCAATCAAGTTGATGTTGATCTTCGAACCGATTTTAGTATAGGTATCATTTCTAGTGAAAATGAATATACATCTGTCCTAACTGCAGAAATTCGTAATAGGATTAATGCTAGGCTACCGTTAAAATCAGCTGCATTTTCACAGAAGTTGAAATCAAATGAAGAGCAAGCATGGGGCGTTGATGCTTGTGTTTTATTGATTGATTATGACAAGGGAGTCGGGAAACTATGTTTGTTTGAAGCAAAAAGTGATCGGCCAAATTGGGACTATCTGAAACCTAATTATCAACCACCTACCTCTCACTTTTCATCTCAAATAGCCCGTCAGGTAGTACCTAACAAACAGGGATTTGTTGTATGGGAGCAGTTTTATTCAAGCAAACCAAATGGTACACCTATAGGTGACCGAAATCCTAATGGTTCTACCTGTATTCTCCATTATCTTGCATACTACCATAATGATATTCCTCCTAATCCGAACGTTTGGAGTGATAATGATATTGATACCCTTGCTCTAGAGAAGCAAAGGGTTTCCAAAATGGGGAGCTTAGTACGTACGGTTTGCAAATGTAAATTAGGGAAACGTTTCGATTTTAGTGAACTAGAAGAATTACTCAGAGAACGTATACCAGTGAGGCACATTTTGTTTTTAGAAGGGGGCAGGGCTGTCTCAGAAAACAATAGCAATCATTCTATTGCTAAACGATATCAGGAAAGGTTCCCTGACTATAAAGAGAGTACTGGTAGGCAGTAAGTGTTGAATTCTTAGTTGGTTTTTTCTTATGTAATAGTGTGAGTAGAATAAAGCTTCATACTGAGCATTAAAGTTTCATACTAAATTGGCAGCGTTACCTAGTTTCACTGCCACTTTTTACTATTTGAGTAGCGAGCCAAGAACGGTCACAATGCAACCAGCGTAAATCCATAGACAATTGTTTCCTGAACAATGAAACAAACCTGAATCATCGAAGCCATGCCACCCAAGCTTCTAGGCAGTTTTGTAGCCTCGCATCCCTTGCTTTGCGTTCTCGACATCAACCATCATCTGCTTTACTTTTTAGATTCATAGCCATGAATTTTCCTCTCTAACTGATTACTGGCAGAACGGTAGTATTCTTGAATGTTTCCAGCTCTGACGCGAGCACGTGAAAACTAACTTCAGGCGGGTTATTTTTCGCTCCATTCATTTTGAACATTACAACGTGATAATCGGAATCATCATCAGCAGGGAAAATATGAAATTCTCCTGTCGATGGTAATTCAATGCTAAGGGACGCTGTTCCATCAATCTTCAAGATCATTGGAGACTCTGAGCAGTTAGGAACAAGTTCAAGCTTGAAACCTGTAAAATCATGTATATCCACGTTTTTTCCCTTTATCAGTTAATTTCGTTCAAATGGTCTAAATCTGTATTACCTGACCGAATAGACAAAACAATCAAGTATCGATCATCATTTGGGCATTTTGAGTAACCGTGACCAACTGGAACTACATGCGCGTAAACACCAGTAGCAACATCAAAATGATCCCCGTACTGAATCTTTTTGGGGAGTGATTCTTTCAACCATTCCAAAAATGTTTGTTTAGCCCAAGGTTGCGGCATTGTTGCAGTCACAGTATGAGGTAATGACATTAGATGTTGTAATGCTGCGTAAATATCAGAATCACTAGTTGCTTGTTTTCAAAGCCATCTTTTCCCCGCTTATTTGGTTTCTAATTCATTTGCTAACTCGTGACGTTCTTGAAGCAAATCTTCAAAGTAGAAACTTTCGGCCTCGGATAATCCATCTTTATCTGCTTTCACTAACAATTCCAGAATCTTGGCCTCAAGCATTTCTAAAGCGGACTGAGCCGCTTAATCAAAGTCCTGCATCTTTTCACCTTTAAGACTTTTAAGCTAAATCAATACTTCCATTGGTTTCATTCTCTTTGAAAGGAGCAGCCAATAGTTATTCATTAGTTTCATTATCATGCCGCCCGACATAAACATGAGCATTAAACGTTGAAATTAGTATACCAGACAAATGAATAGCTTCGGTCATATCAACTACAATCAGTTCCTCCCAATAACTCCTCCCTGTCAGTGAGCACACATGAGCTTCATTCGGTAGTCACGCGCTATATAGCCATTTACACCAATGTAAAGGTTTATTTTTGAATTGGGTCGCTTATTTTTTTTAAATGAGGTCGTTAATTTGTAAGTGAAAAAAAATCAAGTAAAAACATACTCATAGGTTGTTATTAAAAATATGCACGTCGTATTTTTTCTTAAATGAATGCCGTATGTGTTTCAAATAACGATGGGCTTCGAGTATACTAGGGTCAAGCACTATGTAGGAGGGTGAGTCATGACAGCAACTGATCTTATTTATCAAAAGATAAAGCGCTCTCGACGCTATGTGTTCGAACGTAAAGACTTCGACAACTATGCTAGCTATGACCAGGTTGGTCGTGTATTGAAGAAACTTGTGGATAAAGGTGTGCTGATGAAAATCGGGTATGGCTTATACACCAAGTCAACAATCAACAGCTTAACTAATAAACCTATGCCTACGAATCCCGGTGGTACTGACGCAATCATGCGTGAGATCCTAAAAATGCGCGGTGTAGACTTTGAGCTGGATGCTATGTCATTGAAGAGTATCAATGGACAGTCCACTCAAATACCAGCGTCCATCAGGTACAAGTGGGACTCTAAGCATTTCAATCGCAGCCTTAAGGTTGGTAACAGAGTATTGAACAAGCGACAATGAGTATATCAAAACTAAAAAATCAATTTCTTGAAGTATCTGATGCCCTTGAGTTAGGCAACCCGTCGATCGCGGAAAAGGACTATTGGGTGGTGTCTCTGCTTGCCATGTTGGAAGGTGTGGAAAGTGAGCACCACCAGCTTGTTTTTTCAGGTGGAACTGCTTTGGCCAAGTCCAATATTAAGATTCTGCGAATGTCTGAAGACGTCGACATAAAATTAATTCCAACTAAGGAGTTTCTCGATAAGGGCCCTGGTGCGAAGAGAAGAGCTCGCAAAGCGTTAGTCGAGCACCTCATAGCGAGGTTAGCTGACCACACTTATCTGAATTATAGCGATAAAACGGTACGTGATAGCTATCGCTATGTTGAAATCGAAATAGAGTACCCACAACAATACCATCAAGCACCGTGTCTAAGACCTTATATCAAACTGGAATTTATCGAGACAATCGAACTTCAGGGCGTTGAGCCTCGCTCTATTTCATCGCTGGTCGCGCAGAGCTACAATCAACCTGCCGAAGTAAGCACAATGTCGTGTATATCTATTGACTCGACGTTGGTTGAAAAAGTGCTTTCCATGTTGCGTCGCACCATGTCAGTCAAGCGAGATCCACAGCGTAAGGATGACGAAACATTGGTTCGTCATATCTACGATGTTCACTGTATTAGCGCCGAGCATACGATTGATATGGGCGTATTAAAGCCGATGTTTGATACCGTTTTGGAAGAAGACAGGGCGCGATATGGCAATCAACATCATGAGTTTGTCGATGATCCGCGCAATGAGTTAAAACTAGGATTAGAAGAGCTAGAATCCAACGAGGAGTTTCGTAAACGTTTTGACGCGTTTGTTGCTCCAATGGTGTACAACACAGAGCCGCATGACTTTGATACCTGTTTTGCCTCATTCAAAGGTATTTCAGAGCAGCTTATTAGCTAACCCTTCCAATGCCTACCCCTGTTTTGGGCTACACTCCCAGTTGTAGGGCACAATGCTGAAAAAGCCTAAGTTGGTTACCTCCTCTATCGCATCAGCCACATAGGTTTAGATATGTGGGTGATGAGCTTACTAAGCTAGTTGATAGTTACCCCAAATTTAAGTTATCCGAAGAAGATGCTTGCGAGCTAATACTCCCGCTCATTTCTGTCCAGAGATGTGATATCGCTGAATCACGGCAAACACACCTTTGCCCCATTATAAGACAGAGTAAATACTCATTCATATCCTGTTAATTGGGTTTTGCCTTACTAAAAGTAATCCATTCTTCTAATGCTATTCGTTGTTAATCCTCATGTTGTATTACGGGGGCTCTTAAGTTGTCAACATCGTACACAGAACCACAATGTTGTATTTATTCAACATGGTGCATTTAGAAAGAACGTCTTCCCCCAGCGGTATCCTTAAACCTTGTTCGAGGAGCTTTGCCACCCATCGTCCGTTTAAGGTTAGCAGGTATAAATTGACTTGAATCGGGAGTTTGCCAACTTGCTTCACCGTTTTTTCTGGCGTCCAATTGATGGTTGGTACGTTATCTTCAATCGCAATGGACAAAATATTGAGTTCACCGAGAGCTGCCATAAGGTTCTGACACAAGAGGATTTTGAGCGGTTTTTAGAGCAGGTTGAGGAATGGGAATGAGAAAAGGCGTCATCGTGACGCCTTTTAGCTTTTACTCTTTGAAGCAAGGAAGTCCCTGACTAGCACGCCAATCTTTCACTATTTTGACTATCCCTTCAGGCGTATCCTCACCCGGGTTCTCTGGGTAGT
The DNA here is from genome assembly GCF_033339195.1 of Vibrio sp. 811. NCBI lineage: Bacteria > Pseudomonadati > Pseudomonadota > Gammaproteobacteria > Vibrionales > Vibrionaceae > Vibrio > Vibrio sp. 811. The sequence continues at coordinate 43,371 of NZ_JAWOUB010000007.1, read as the reverse complement.
AAATTAAGTCTGAACCCGCCGGATGCTCCGTAATTAATATGAAGTGTTCAAGCAACTTATCTTGATAATCATCGCTGCCCTTTGATTCAATTATCTCATCTATTAAGTTTATGAAATCAGCTTCAGTATAAGCACTCAGTGTGTCTTTTAATTCCATCGTTAACTCTTGTGTATATCAATATGGTTACGGGGGGTGTTTACTCTTAAGTTGTCAACATCGTATACAGAACCGCCATGTTGTATTTCTTCAACATGGTGTAGTTCGAAAGAACGTCTTCCTCCAACGGTATCCTTAAACCTTGCTCGAGGAGCTTTGCCATCCATCATCCGTTTAAGGTTCGCAGGTATAAATTGACTTGATAGAGTAGGATCATTGGCAATCTCGCCCCAGAAGACTCTTCTAAAATCGTCAAAGCTACTGAACTCACTTCCTCTTAGCTTATCAGCAATTTGAGACGGTATTGGAGCTCCTAAATCTTTACCCGCATCAGCTAACCAGATACCCAAGATATCTTCGCCCTTACCAGTAACGACTCCGGGCTTATCCCTCAGTCTTTCTTTGTAAACTACATAGAGCGGAGCAATGCCTGAGCTTTCAGGGAATACCAAGATCGCATCACGCCAGTCTTTCTCTTCAGGCGCAGGCGTAACGGTGACGTTCGCATCGCTATCCGAGTGGATTGGCGTGACCAGTATATCGTCTTTTTCAAACCCATCACTATGATCGGGGGTAGTTTGCCAACTTGCTTCACCGTTTTCTTCTGGAGTCCAATATATGGTTGGTCCGTTCTCTTCAATCGCAACGGACAACTGACCATTGTTCCCTTGTTTCACATATTTGATGGGGATTCGTGTGTCATCTACATGATAGCCCTGTACGTGCGGATAAAACTCGCCATCTTGGGGCTCGGTAATGTGGACACGAACGCGGCTTTGCGCCGTGGTTACTTGGCGTAAATCTTGGTCTGTGTATTGGGTGTTATCGCCAAATAAGCTTTGCTGCATGGCAAACAAAGCGCCAATACCTTCGACCTGCCAGCGGTAGCCCTCGACGATTTTGTCTTTCAATGTGCCGGCCAGTTTATCTAACTGCATCGCTGCGGTTTGGGTTTGCTGCATTTGCTCTGGGGAACCGGCGACAGCTGCGGAACTGCCCATAGCCATTTGTGCTTGTGTCGCTTGAATGGCGGGTATGACAGCAGCTGGGTTTGCATTGGCTTGTGCAAAGAAGAATGACCAAGGACCAAAGTTACTTATTGACTCTTGTTGGTCGCCAATTTCAATACATCCCTCTGGTCTGGTGCAGGATTTAGCGAACACGAGCGAGCTTGTGGCGTCTTTTAAATTGAGGATTACCACATCGCCTTCTATGCAATCGGCAGTGTTAATGGCTCTATATTTGGTCAACCCGAGCAATGGATCACTGTGCTGATAATGACTGTTGCGGATGTTGTTGTAAGTTTGTGGGCGCAGCGGCGGAAAGGTATTCTTTTTGTCCGGTGCTTGTTGTTGCTGTTTCTCAGCAACAATAATTTCATCACCTACCGCAAGTGACAGAGGGTCGGCCTCAAACACTGGGTTAAGCAAGAGCAAGGCTTTAGCTCCCATACCATATAGTTCAGCGATGCTTTGCCAGTCTTCCCCTACCGTTACGGTGTGCGTCGCTGCGGTTTGTTCCGCTTGCGTCTCATCGTTGTTACCTTCTGAGCGCGCTTCTTCCGGCTGTTTGACCGCATTAAACAATGCGGGGATATCCAACTTTATCCCGTTTTCACACAGCCAATCTTCACTGAGATTATCGAGCTCTTCACGCGTGATTTGTCGCTCAAGATAAATGATGTATTGATTTTCGATGATTTGATCGGCTAATTTCCAATACACCAAAATAGCGCTTTGGTCTTTAGTAAAACCACGCTCGTCATTGAGCTTGTCTTGTGTCGATTGCGTAGCGTAAAACGCCCATTTTTCTTCCCCAAGAATTTTGTATTCTTGGACAAGTTCACCATCATTAAAGTGGTAGTAATAGCCTTCAGTAGGCAAACCTAAACGTTCGCCCAATCGCACTGCAGGGACAACAGGTATAAAACCTTCCTCAGCTTTATGGCTGCCGACTTTTTTTAGTGTGACGGCTTCCTGTGGCGTCAGCCCGAGATTGTCATCAGCGATGTGGATATTTAAACGCTTTGGCTCATCAAATACACATAACGCTGTGTAGCGGGTGCCTTGCTCGGTATTGGTTTGTTCCCAGCGAGTTAACGCGTTCTCTTTTTCAGTTTTCGCTAAAGCAAAGTCACTGTGCACCATTTTCTTTATGGTGGCATCCGAGCAGCCAACTTCGAAGCTGTACTCAAATTCCTTGGTGATTTCCTCTTCACTTTCGGTTGCGATTGGCTGCGGCGTGTAAACTCGTTCGAGCGTCGAGGTTTCCCCTAGACAAGAGCTGTATCCTCCCGTTGTTCTGGTGATTTTCGTTTTTGCTAATAAATTATTAGCGGCATCATCAGAGAATGCTGGGATAACCTCAGAGTTCAGCCTCCAAGTTTTAGGACCTATTGGGTCGTTGTAACTAAGTAGAGCGGGAGTTTGAGGCGTATCACTCACGAGTACGAGATTGCCTTCGTAGAGATGCTGCTTTAGCTGTTCAAAAGTAAGATGTGAAGGAATAGCAGAGGCGATATCCGCTTCCGAAATATTATGGAAGTTGCCCTCTATCAATCCAAATTCATGAGACATTACTTCCGACAGTGGAAGAACTTTATAGGACACACAAATACCTAAAGTGAATACTAGTTATCACGGCAATAAGCAGTAAGCATGCCATGAACTTTCTTCTGCAAAATCAGCCAGGTAGGATGATAGTAGTATACGCCGATACAATTTTTTGTTTATCGAGCCAAAAAGTTGGATATAAATCCAAGAAGTTGGTCGGTGTTGGCTGTGGTCTTTGTGTACGGTACCTGTTTAGTTGAAGCGATACATATGGTGTTTTTACCCGTGAACACATTCGTAGTGGGCACGTTGTGTATGTAATAGTTCTAAGACGGTTTTGCCCCATTCCTTCTTTGCGGCAAAGAGCATTACTGTCAACTGTACTATGCGTAGCCCTCACAAAACTTATCTCTGATGGATTGTGAAACTGTGTATTGTTAGTTAGAGCAAAAACTCGCACACAAACTCTCAGCCCAATTTTTCTTATTTCAACTTATTTATTTAACATTTGATATAAATCGTATTTGTTAGTTACAATTCAGCTCGTTTAAGGGAGTAGCCTTCCACTACTGATTAGTAGTGGAGTGAATATCAACAGTCTCCAAGCCTTATGCTTGTGGTATTCACGTTCAACATGTTCTGGCAAGACTTAAGCAAAATAGCGATGCGGGCAGGATTGCTATTTTGCTTTTGTTGTTGCCTGCCCGAGATGACAAAAGGAAACCTGCTGTGGATGCATGGTACGCTTTGTTTTTAGGGATAGTGCAAGGAATTACCGAGTTTCTCCCCATTTCTAGCTCTGCTCATTTGATCTTAATGCCGACCTTCCTTGGTGTAGTCGATCAGGGAGTTAGCTTCGATCTCGCCACTCATATCGGTACGCTGCTCGCCGTGCTCGTCTACTTTCGACGAGATATTGCTCTATTGATCACTGAATGGGGTAAATCGATCACTCAACGTCAATATTCCTCCGCCAACAGTCGCTTAGCCTGGGCGATTTTGTGGGGAACCTTTCCTGCGGCATTAGCTGGGTTATTTCTTCTTGACTTAATCGATGACCAGCTTCGCTCTGTTATGGTTATTCTGTTTACAACCGTAGCTTATGGCGTGATGCTGGGTTTAGCCGATATCTTTGGTCGAAAAGTTAGAGAGTTAGAATCTCTCGGTTGGAGAGATGTACTGATTGTCGGGTGTGCGCAAGCATTAGCCTTAATCCCTGGCACCTCTCGTTCAGGTGTAACCATCACCGCAGCATTGATACTAGGATTTAATCGACAAGCAGCTTCTCGCCTGTCCTTTTTGCTTGCAATACCGATTACTGCTCTCGCGGCAGCAGCCAAAATCGCTGAAGTAGCGATGGATAGTTCGGTAACCGTAGATTGGCTGGCACTTTTAATTGGTAGCGTTACCTCTTTTCTCACCGCAATACTTGCGATCCACTACTTCCTCAAATTCCTGAATCAATTTGGGATGATGCCTTATGTCATCTACCGATTAATTTTGGCCGTTATTCTATACTTTTACGTTATTTAATAGGGATTAAACATGCTATTAGCTTCACTCGCGATTATCGCTGGCTTTGCACTGCTTGTCTGGAGTGCAGATAAATTTGTTGAAGGCGCAGCCGCTAGTGCCAACTACGCAGGAATGCCACCTTTATTGATTGGTATGTTGGTCGTCGGATTCGGTACATCTGCACCTGAAATGGTGGTTTCGGCTATGGCGGCTATGGATGGCAACCCTGCTCTGGCGCTCGGAAATGCTGTCGGTTCGAACATTGTCAACATTACCTTAATACTCGGTGTAACCGCGATCATTGCACCGATTGCTGTACATTCAAGCATCATCCGTAAAGAACTTCCCATCCTTTTGGTCGTCACGCTTGTCATTGGCGCAATGCTGTGGAATCACCATATCAGCACATTAGAAGCCTGGGCGTTGATTGGTGGATTCATGCTTTTGATTGGTTGGTCAATCTGGAGCGCATTACGCTCAAAGGGAGACCACTTAGAACAAGAGATGGACGACGAACTATCTAGCCAAAGTATGTCACTGAAGTCATCCATTTTCTGGCTGATTACAGGGTTAGTGTTACTGATTATCAGCTCGCGTATTTTGGTGTGGGGAGCGGTGGAAATCGCACAACAACTCGGTGTCAGCGATTTATTGATTGGCCTAACTATTGTTGCCTTAGGAACGTCCTTACCCGAATTAGCAGCATCCATCGTGGCAGCTCGTAAAGGCGAGCATGATATAGCTGTGGGTAATGTGGTCGGCTCAAATATGTTTAACTCCTTAGCCGTCATCGGTATTGCTGGTACCATTGAACCTATTGCCAATATTGGTGCTGAAGTCTTCTGGCGTGACTGGACATCGATGCTTTTTGTCACGGGATTACTGCTGTTGACCGCCGCTCGTTTTGGCAAATCACAGACGATTTCTCGCAGTGAAGGCGCTGTTCTGTTGTTGTGTTATTTGGGGTACAATGGTTATCTCATCTATGGAGCGCTGTAATAGACAAATACTGAACGGTGAACTTATTGATTCACGTAGTAACCATTATCAATCCGTACAAAAAGAGATAGAGGAGTAACCATGGAACATATCGCTGGTTTTTACGATACTCATCAGGCACTCATTATGCAGATCTTGCAAAATGCGCTCTTGACGATTTTTATTTTTATCTTGGCTTCTGTGGTATCCAAGCTCGTCAAGCGCGGGGTATTTAAAGCAACAGAGAAAGTCAGCGGTGGGGATGAAATTATCGCTCGCTTGCTTTCTCAAGTCGCGTCTTATGCGGTTTATTTAGTCGCGTTGGTCATTGTTCTAGACCTCTTTGGTGTGAATACTGCCAGCTTGGTTGCCTTAGTCGGTGCAGCGGGTTTAGCGATTGGCCTAGCTCTGAAAGACACACTGAGTAACATTGCCGCAGGTATCATGATTTTATTTCTGAAGCCAATCAAAAAAGGCGAGTTCGTCGAATTCGGAAGCTACTCTGGTAGCGTGGTCGATATTGGTCTATTCACTTCTGTGTTCGAGACAGCGGACGGTCTCTACATCTCTAGTCCGAACAGTGCGGTTTGGAATTCAACCATTCGTAATTTTAGCCGAAACAACAAACGTCGTATGGATATCACGGTTGGCATCTCTTACCAAGATTCAGTAGAAATCGGATTGAATGTGCTTAAAGAGTTGGCGTTGTCCCAGCCACATATCCTTAAAGATCCTGAGCCTCAAGTGATTGTTCACATGCTGGCCGATAGTTCAGTGAACCTCCAACTTCGCGCCTGGTGTCCGACGGACAAATACTGGGAAACCTATTGGGCGGTGCAGAAGCAAGTGAAACCGAATATCGAAGCGGCGGGGCTAACCATCCCTTTCCCGCAGAGAGATCTGAACATGAAGTGGGTTGATGAAGGCTCTGCAAAACCTTAACCAATACATAAGTCGAGGAAGTTATGATGCTGTTTGTGACTTCCTCTGATTGGATATAACGCCTCTAGATTTCGCCATTTTTTTACGCTTTTTTTACGCGAACCCTGACTGCGCATCTGATAGAGTCGCTGTTAAGATTTTCTTTCAAATGACTTATATGGCAATGAGTTGGCTACAGAAGCGTTATCTCTTATCGGCATCGGTGTTTGTTCTTGCACTTGTCGTATCTTTAGGACTTGATCACTGGTTAGGCTCAACCATTGCGGTGTTGCTGATACTCCAGCTTTCTATCGTTGTGATTGCCCTTCAATGTCACTCACAAATAGCTTATGTGGCTGCGATTGCCGAAGCCGTCAGTTTTAACTTCCTCTTTACCACGCCTCGATATTCGCTTCAGATGTTCCACTTAGATGACATCATCAACTTACTTGTTTTTATTGTGGTTGCCTTTACTACCAGTCAGCTCGCTGAGCGATATCGACGCCAACAAAATGCGCTAGAACAAGTTCAACTGCGCCACCAAATTTTGCTTTCCGTATCTCATGATTTGAGAACCCCGCTCGCGGGGATTATCGGTAATCTCACCACTTTCAAAGAATATCAGACGCAACTTCAAGCGAAAGAAAAGGATGAACTGCTCGACTAATCTGCTCCAGCCAGACTGGACACTTCACTAAGCGGCTTTTCGATACATAAAGTTATTCATGAATTACTAATTTAGTAAAATCACTGGCAAACTTCTGTCCAGAAACGTGTTTAAATGGGACCGCTCAATCTGTGGATGCTCAAGACAACCATTATGATACTTTATTACTAAGTTGTAGCGTGACTCAGACTTTGTAGTAGGAATTAGTATGAAACTTTATTCCTCTCCTATAGCAATATAAACAATCTGTCAGATTTTTCAGATTTTTCAGATTTTTCAGATTTTTCAGATTTTTCAGATTTTATCTCCCTCAGGAGACCAAACTGACAGATTGCATTCTCACTAATTCACACAACCCAATACATTCAAATACACTTAACCTCAAGTAGCTCATTAAAATCGCTGAAATAATTCTCCAGCTCTAGCAACTTTACATTCCCTGGTCGCTCTGAGTACCGCTTTGTACGTGCTCCAAATTCTATTGTCCCTTTCCCAAAGCGCGAATTAATGCAGTCGATTGCTTTGCTTAATTTATGGTTATTAACCTCTGGTTCAAATAGATCTGCTTGCTTGTGTTCTGCGTCGATTAAACTAGTAAGGCCAACTCCAACCTTATAAATGCGCGTTTTTGTCGGTTGAGTAGGAATAAGGTCACCCTGAATAGCTCTCAAAGTCTTTAGACCTACAGAGGTATCGCATACACCGTAACTGAAGTGTATGCTCCGGCTAGCCTTAAACTGCTCCTGAGGATCGTCATGTATGGATGTGGACACAAATGCTGTTATAGCCAGGGCTTCTGATTTTTGCGCTCGTAATTTAAAAAATGCCTCTGCAAGGTGAAGAGATAATTCCGACATTATGGACTCCCTTGATTGTAAACGGTCCCGGTATGAGCTGGTGGACCAAATTCGTTGCTTCTTAGGTCGTGTGTCGTTCCAATTGTAGACAGGTGTGGCATTTAACTCATGGATCGTGTTGGCGACGGAAATCGAAAAGGCTTTTTGCATTTTTTTAGGATCTTGGCGAGCTAAATCTAACGCGCTATAAATGCCCATATGAGAAAAGTGTTTAGATAGCTTCCTGCCTACGTTCCAAACCTCTGAAACAGGTACCTTTTCTAATGTCTGAATCAAATTGTCTTTACTAATGACAAATACACCGTTACTACCCTGAAGTTTTTTGGCTGCAAACGAAGCCAGTTTTGAAAGAGTTAAACTAGGACCAATCCCGACTCCTGTAGGAACACCCGTTGTTTTCCAAATGTGTTCACGCCAACGCCAAGCTTCGCGTTCCAGGTCAATGCCATTCTTCAGTAGCTCCGTAGTCTCCACCCAAGATTCATCGACGCTGTAATGAAAAATGGGTAGCCCCTCGGAAACATCTATAAGTGATTGCTTAAAGTTCCTAGATATCTGCCCTAAGGTATTAAAATTACACTTAAATATTGCGCCATGATGCATGGCAACTTTAGAGTCGATTTCCCAAATAGGAGAGAACTTGGGTATCCCAAATTCCTTTATATTTGCTCCGGCAATACTAATACCTTGGCCTGCTGACACGAGTACTGGTTTCCCTTTTAAACCAGGATGAAATTGAGCACTACTGTGCGCATAAAATCCTGTTCCGTCTATTAGTGCGAATGATTTATCGGCCACGAAGTTCTCTCCGGTAAATTCGGATAGCCATAGAGACACAGCCGTAAATGCGAATTTCGTCACTTGATGATAGATAAACAGATCTGAACTTTGGGTTGTCGCTGTATGCTTTTTTCAGTCTTTTGTTCAACCTCTTACATACCAATTCACCATTTAAAGCCATGATAACGGGATGATCTTCTTTAAATGAGAGGCTGCGGTTAAGGAGTAGCAAATCTCCGTTATCAATGATTGGTAACATAGACTTACCGTTTGCACGCATCAATACACATGTATGTTGTTGCTCAGGAGGTATTAATAACTCATGAAGGTCGAACTCTTTCAATGAGTTATGAATAGGTATCGAATAGCCTTTTCTGTACCAATGAAAACGAGCAGATACAACGCCTTGAACTACAATATCTTCTTGCTTTTGTATCTCTTGAAATGACACAAGAGCGTTTTCGCCAAGGTATTCAACCAAAATACAGTCGTTTGCTTCAGGTTGAAGGCTTGAGTCAACAAGCAGGTAATCGCCATCTGAAATACCGAAGTAAGGTACATCTTGATGAGCAACAGTTAATTTGGTTGCGCTAGGATGATGAACTAGCTGTTTTGACAATGACAGGGATTTACGGACACTCCCGCTTGTTGGGTCTTCAAAGCCTGTTATGCCGCAATTTATTGACTGATCAAATATTTGTAAAACACCCATTTTAAAAACACGTCTGACTGCTGTATGTATATACAGTAATTATATATCCAGCTATGTACTGGTGCAATGTAAGGAAGAGCATGAGCTATTGGGATGGTTAGATGGCCTGGTGCACATCTGTGAACCATAGGTTTTTGAGTATACGATTCATGAGCATGGAGAGACACTGTAATTGCACTATAGATTCGAGTAGTAAGGTATAAGCCCGGTGGTACGGTAAGGTTTTGTAGCACCATAATGCAGCGTTAAAAGAGAAAATGGAGGCTTCATTGAGTGTAAAAAAAGACAATCACTTTTTACCTGAGATGTATCTAAAAAATTGGTGCAACGAGCAGGGTAAGGTATTCCACTATAGGAAAGTTGTTCAACACGAGAATGTGCCATTATGGAAGGACTACTATCCATCAGCGATCGGTTACCATAAATATTTGTATGTAAACACTCAAAACGGTAGCCCAGATGATATATTAGAAAATTGGTTCGATTCTAAGTATGAATTTCCTGCCAGTAAGTCGATTGAGAAAGTAGCTCGCAATGAGAAGCTTACAAGGAATGATTATAAGAAATTAGCTAACTTCGTTGCACTTCAGGACTTACGGACTCCAAAGCGTTACCTAGAGCATTTAGAGCGTTTCAATGAAGTGGCACTTAATGAAGTGGTCAAAGATGTCCTTAAAGAGGTTAAATCAAAAATACCTCCGGGTTATAAGCCTGATGGGAAGGCTCGTTACCATGATAGCTTACCCTTAAGAGTGGAGATCATAGACAATGCTAAGGGTGAGTTTGTAGTAAAAGTTACATCTTTGGTTGGAAGAGCTTCTTGGTTGTGGTCTATAAAACATGTCCTTACCACTGTTGCTGATCAACTACATAGAAACAAGTGGACCATACTCCTTCCTGCTGAGGGGATGAGTTGGTATACGTCAGACAATCCAGTGGTACGGTTAAATTATGAAGATAGCAAAAATTATGATTTTAATGGTGGCTGGGCAAATCCAAACAGTGAGGTCATTTTACCACTGGGACCAAGGCATTTGCTGTATACACAAGTTGGAGTTTCTCCTCCAATTCCAAGAGGTACAAAACTTACGCGAGACCAAACACATAAAATTAACCGAATGATAGTCGAGAATTGCCATAACTGCGTAATATCCCATGAAGAAAGGGGAGGCATCGAGTTGTTGCTCCCTAGGGTTGTAGATAGAGAACAAGTTGAAGCCGAAAGGGAGCATTGGAAAAACTGGCATTTAGCCCACCAAGGCGCAGAATCTGTGTTTTACAGCGATTACTACACTTAGCAAACTGTTTAATAATGGCTCAGGGTGGTACATGGCGTTTGTTAAAGGTGTAGAGGAACTATGTCGGGAAATTAGAGATGAGGGAATAGTTCCGACTACACCATCTACATGCAAGCAATTTAGCTTATAGTTAGCCTAGGGAGATGTTAAATGCCTCCGTATGCCACATCACTTATTTCGTTTAGGTAAGGGGATATAATTTTCTCAGGTGGACTTGTGAATGAGTAATCTCTTAGGATGACTTCTAAGTTCCTTGAAAAATATTCACATTGTGATGAGAAAAGTGCTTTAGGTTCATTGATAAGGTCAAGAGTTAAACTGACTGCTGTATCCATGCTGGTATAACCATTTTTATGGTCTTTGATTAAATTACCAAAGAAATAATTGTCGTGAGGCTGAGCTGCTAAGTTTGAATGGAGTGCATGAAATGCGTTCACAATTGCTGTTATATTTCTTCTATTTGCGAGCTTATCCGGATTAGCTCGATAGTTTTGCTGGGCACGGAATGCAAGTTCATTCAAGTCACGTGAAGCTGAAAACTTTTGGGAACTTAATTGATTTTCTCTTATAAAGATTTTGGTTATAAAGCTGAGAATCTTCATTATTTATAAGTACCTAGTTATAAGTTAATAAAAGGTCTGGAAGCCTTACAATAGACTCTTAGTTTTAATAGTAAAGTTTTGATGCTGTTTCCAGTTCACATTAAAGCAACTCAGTGGTCTGAGATGAATAGTATCGATATCATAAATTACATACCAATTTGGGAACTATTCTTTAAAAGCTTTCTACTTGAGTTCAAGTTGATGTGATTTAGGTTTCAATGTGAACATTTAACTAGCCATAATGGCTTTTCTGGCAGTTAAAGCGTAGATCGGCATTGTTGATAATGATAACGTATTGAAAATATTGATATAATCATATTTTTATAGTGTAAGTATGATCCTATGAGATATGAATCTGCCCCTGTTACCCCAGAAGAAAGCCGGAAACCACAAAAGAGCTCTTCGCTCGTCAGCAACGAGAGCGTAGAGCTGAATTAACTCCTTCAGCAAGCGATGGAAAATCGTGAGAGGGTTCTTAGAGATAGAGAAAAAGCAGGGTTAGGACCTACTTCTCTAGGATTGAATGCTCCTCAGCTTCTCAGTGACTCAATAGGATTACAGTGTTCACTTGGGGATGAAATGGCTAAAAACCACCAGCATGTGTTAATTACAGATTTAGAGGATGCACATAAAATATTACATAACGTTTGGCTGGAGTCTGGTAAGGATGTCGCTGCTATCGCCTTGAGCATTAACACCGTTAAGTCTTGGTTCAATCACACAGAGCCTATGTTTAATGCGATATCAATTGCTAAACAGTTTGGCGATCTAGGCGTTAAAGCTGATTTGGTAGAAAGCCGAGGTAAATTATTTGTCGCATTTTCAGGGACAAACGAGAATGGCAAAGTGCTACGGCATGCGTTTGTCAATGGTACTCGGCTTAATATGAATGGTAAGAAGTACCCTCTAAATTCATTTAAGTCGGTGCAAGCAGGCTTTAGTCCTCAATCTAGAACTGCAAACTTCAAAGGTGCGGGTGCCTTAACCTTTGTGGTGTCCGCTAGTCTAGCCACCAGCGACTTAGTTTTTAAAGACGACTATCACTTAGTGGATTGGTTTGGCAATGTAGGTGCCGATATGTTCAAATTCATGTTGCAAACAGCAGCTGGTGAAGTTCTGTTATTTGCTACGGCAGCTCTGGGAGCTCCCGTAATGGTTGGTGCGCTATTTGTTACAGCAACATATGTCTTAATTGAGGTTGTTTGGGGTGAATACAAAGTTTCTAATCAAGTCGTAAGGATGCTTGAGAATGTCACATAAAACAAGATTACGTTTGGCTGGTATCTTTGTTCTTTTGTTTGGGATAATTTGTTGGGGCTATCCATCTTATGTAGTCTATAGAGACTATCTTGAACTACTGAATAAAGCAGACACTGTTCAGCTATCCGTTCTAACTCTGTGGGTGCCGATTGGATTATTAGGGGCGTTAGGTTGTATTTTTTTTATGGCCCCAAAAGCTATGTTGTGCGGGAAAAAAATCAATGAAATTTACTCTCAAAGTGCAATGCAGCTAGCTAATAAAATCTGTGTTTATTTTGCCTTGGCTGGTGTAGCCTTTGCCGCTGGCTGGACGTATCACTCAATTGATCTCTTACAAAAGTATGGGTATGTATATAGCCGAGATTTAACCAATATCACTCCTACGGGAATACATTTGAAATACGTTAGAGCAACTCATTGACCAAGAACGTCTCTAATCCTCACTAAGAACTCTTCTAACAAGCGTAAGCTTACTACTTACGCTTGGTCTAATTCCTTCCGAGAGCTCCTCAACCTAATCGGCTATCTAGAGCATAGACACGAAACTATGAACCTCTTAGTTGACTGTGGTTGAGTATCGCGCTCATTATGCATAGAAACGAGTACAATTTGGTAACCTTAAGCTTTAAAAAATTGTTTACTAGGAGTGGTACAACATGGATAAAGAACTATCTGGGGTAGAGAAGCTTCGTGATGGGGCCAATTATCTTCGCAAAGTTATCGGTATCAGTACTGAATTTCTTAGCTCAATACAGAAAAGAATGGGGTCTCCCAAAACTCTCTTGGATACTTTTGTAAGAGTATACTTTTCTACCTTTGGTTGTATTTTGATTGGGGTGTATTTCGTGATGATGATATTAAAGCCATGGTTTGATGGTGGTGGAAATTGGTCATATGTCCAAGAAGTTTGGTCTCATTGGCAAACTCTGAATGCAGCAATGATTGCTTTTACAGCAAGCTTATTGGCGGTTTATGCGGCTAAATATCACGAAGAAAAGAATCGAGAGATGTCGGTGGACAACAAAGATCGAAACTCTGACGATAAAGTTCGCCACTTTTACATTAAAGATTGAAACTTTATAAGGAGCAGTGCTTACAGGATAAGCACTGCTCCTTATAAAGGATATTTAATCTCAGAATCGTTTTTGGACAGAATCAATTTAGAGTATTTACTTAATTTAGCAAACCACGAATTACTTCATGTAGGGAAAACTCGATACTCGTGGCGAACTTTAATAAGCCATTACGTAATTGGTAATTTCATGGTCCATGTAAACTATTCCCCTTACAACGTTAAAAGCTCTTCAGCGATGTGCAGTGCAGAAATATTACGATTATGTATATTCTCGTTACCACAGTCGCATTCATATTCATGATATTCCCGTTCCCATAAACCACTCGACTTTCTACGATAGAACCAGCCTGGACTAAATCCAGCATTGGTCATTTCAATACCAGGATGCATAACGACTAATGCGCAAACTTCAAAAAGTTCCGATGAGTGAGAAATTATACCAACCCCTTTTTGATAAATAATGTTATCTCCCACATTAGGATGTTTAACGATTTCATCTATTTCAAATGCTAGGTAGTTATTCCCTTCAAGCTTTTTTTCGATTTTAGGAAAATTCAATGGTGTGTTTGTATCAGCACTTCCGAAAAGAATTAATTCTGATGCAGAAATAATTTCACCACCAGTCAGTAATCCATAGCGAGACTCTAATGAATCGAACATTTCACTTATCGTCTGACCTCGGTAAAAAGCAGTTGTAGGTGAAGCGATTTTTTCAAAACTGTTTTGATATTCTGGCAATTCAAGTGCTCGCTGAAAGACTGGAACCGAAAACTCTGGATCACGGAGCGACTTTATTTCTCGCCACGGCAACTCTAGTAGTGCTTTCAAAATTGGATCTTTTGAAGCTGGCGGAAACAAAGAATCAGTGTTTGTTAAATCGTGTAAGCTTGCATAGTCCCGAAAGATGCTCCTACTCGCTGTAATATGAGCAACAAAACACTCCTTGGGTATCGGTTTCCCTAAAGTCGGTCCTAACAGCCATGCTTTTTGCGCATCTGTTCGGAGAAAAGTTCCACTAAGTGTTAATGTAGACAAATCTACAAGTCCTACTTCTTTTGCGATTGATTTATCAATTATATAAAGATGCCCGTCACCCTCTTCAAAATTATACTGCGCAAACTTCTTGCGCTCCCAGAGAAAGTTTTCACCACAATCTTCACACATATCGATGCCTAGTGACTCAGTGTACTTATGACTAGCAAACCATGCGCTCACGGCTGGGCTGGATGAGCAATCAATATAAAATGATCTCCATCCATAATGCTGTAAAAGTGCTTGTACATAACTAATATCTTTAACATGGTCACCAATAAGGACCTCAAGAACTTTACTGGCATAACTCATCCACTTTACGGCTTCAGAAGGAACGCAAACTCTGCGGTCAAATGAGGCTATAACAGAAGGATGACTAGGCTCACCGTAATGTTCAAGCTGCCCCCTGAAAAGTACCGCCTCGCCATACGTGGCAATTAACTCTTGCAGTTCATGAAGCGTGTTTACTTTTAACTGTTTCACTTTGTCTCCATATACAAAATAATTGGACTTACCGTTTCTGAATCGAGCTACAACTTCGTATCAAACTAAGTACATAATCATCCACTAGAAAAAGTTGGTCAATTTATGACAAAAGAAATTTGTCCTAAATCTTTGGCTGGCAAGCTTTGGGGCATAAACGAGTCAAGACGGTTAGACCTGAGTTTTACTCCTATTAATGAGGTGTAAGTCATTGATTGGATGTTTGAATTACGTCAACAAAGTATTCTAGTTGTTTGATATATTATTCTTTCCTAGTTGTTATCTTTCAAACCCCAATTTCGCAACCTTCCAGACAGGAAAAGGACATACAAACTTGATTGATTTTTCTTCTATAAATGCGTTCAACAAAGGGCCTAGAGAGTCCTTTGAAGATCTAATTTGTGTGCTTGCTCGTCGAGAGAACCCTAAAAATGGTCTTGAATTCCAACCGAATGATGGTTGTGGAGGAGATGGAGGTGTAGAGGCTCTTTGGATTCTAAACAATGGAAGGAAAATTGGTTATCAAGCAAAGTATTTCACTTCGATTGGTGACTCCCAATGGAGTCAAATGGATGAGTCGGTAGAACAAGCGTTAAAGGTACACCCTGAACTTCAAACTTATATTTTCGCAATACCAAAAGACTTAACTCCACCTAGAGGGACGAAAGGTAAATCTCAGCGAGAAAAGTGGGATGAGCGAGTAAATAAGTGGAAAGGTTGGGCAGAAGAAAAGTCAATTGACATTGAATTCGAGCTTTGGTCCGAAACTACTCTAAAAGAAATGCTCCTTCGAAAAGAGAATGCCGCATTGATCAAGTTTTGGTTTGGAGGTGATGTACTAAACGATTCTTGGTTTGAAGACCAAGTTAATACTGCGAAACGAGCGTTAGATGACCGTTTCAATCCTCACGATCACGTAGAAGTCTCGGTTGAATCTTTGTTTGACACCATAGCTCGAGGTCCAAGCACGACTGAGCAGTTGATAGGCGCATTCAATGAGCTTGAGGAATCAAGAGTTCCCACTATAGAGTTCTCTTCAGCAGATCTTGCATCAGATGCCGACACACTTTTAATTGCAAATGAGACATGGCAGGAACTTGTTCAGCTTAAAGGTTCGTTTACACACGACTTAAATGAAGAATGGAACATTGAGGTAGCAACGAGTATTTTAGATCGGCTTCAAGACGCTGTTTGGAAACTTGAAAGACAGTACGCTTCGGTAGATAAAGGTATATTGATAGAGGATGATAAAAGCAAACTTGAAAATGTGCGTATACGTCTCCAAGAGCTTTCATCCTCTTGCTTTTCATTAAGAGAAATTCTAAGAAATTCTAACTTTATAGCAGAGTCATTACGCTGCGCTCTAATTTATGGACCTGCAGGTGCGGGAAAGTCTCATATTCTAGGGCAAGTTGCAGAGCAGCGAACTAGTGCAGGATTACCAACAGTCCTAGTGTTAGGCCAGAGTTTCTCGACGTCAGTATTTTGGGAGCAATTCGGCGGAATTTGTGGTCTAGAGGGTAGAACAGTCGATGATGTTTTGGGCCCCCTGAATACAGCTGGCGAACGTAAAGGTGAGCGGACCATTCTGCTCTTTGACGCAATCAACGAGGGTGTTGGTGCACATTACTGGAAGTGTAATCTCCCGGAAATAGTTAACGCGATTCAAAAATACCCTTACCTATCAGCAGTTTTCTCTTGTCGTGATGAGTATCTTCCTTATGCGGTTCCGGATAGTTTGCTCGAAAAACTTCCTAAATATCGGATAAATGGGTTTTCCACTCCGGAGGAGATGGAACGTGCAGCAATTCGATACCTTGATACCAAAGGCATAGCTCGGCCCAATACACCATGGTTATCGCCAGAATTCAACAATCCATTATTCCTAAAAACGACTAGTGAGGCTTTGCATGCTAAAGGACTTACGGAATTTCCTCGCGGGTTGAACGGAATATCACAAACTATGGCCCTGTATCTCGATGCGTTGAGTTGGCGCACTGGGATACAAACAGCAAACTCAGCTACCATTTCAAATTCCATTAAAAAATGTGTTGTTCAAGTCGCTAGTATGATGGCTATGAATGGTTGCGATTTCATAGAAGTCGAAGATGCGATAGCAATTGCAGACGAGAGCTTTAAGGGTAGAACTGCGCCAGAAGGAAAAACTTGGCTACAGGTGTTAATAGAAACAAGTTTATTCAGACGCGACCCGCCTCCTTATTCGGAATGTTATGATCCCTTTAATCCCCCATCAGAACTAGTGCGCTTCTCATTTCAGAGGTTCCAAGATCACCTCATGGCGACATCCTTGCTTTCGAAAGTGTCTAGGGAACAGTTAAATACGGCTTTCGATGCGGGCTTTCCTCTGAATTTCCTATTTTATGATGGGAAGCCAGACCATGGTCTTCACTATCAATATACAGGATTGATTAGCGCTCTATCCACAATCTACCCAGAGAAACTCGGGGTAGAATTTGCTAAAACTCTACCCGATTGGGAATTACATTGGGAAAGAGAACAGTCACTGCAGGAGAGCTTTGCGGAAAGCTTCAAGTGGAGGAGTGCAGATGCCTTTTCGAATGACTCGCGAGAATTACTGAACCGATTAGATGGCTACAATGTTGAGCCTCTAGGGTTACTCTTGGAAGTTTCAATGACTATTGACCATCCTTTTAACGCTCTTCGCCTTCATGAACGTCTGAAGCAATGGCAAATGCCAGAAAGAGATAGTCATTGGACACGTTGGATTAATTGGGCGTCGCGAGAAGAACTCAATCAAGTTGAAAGAATTGTCTCATGGGCGTTATCAAAGCATAGTCGCACTGCAGATTTAAAACATTTGGAGTTAGCGTCATTAGTTTTGGTATGGTCCTTATCTTCGTCTAACCAGACATTGCGTGACCAAGCGACCAAAGCACTAACGACGCTATTTTTAGTAAACTCAAACATATTTACCTTCCTGCTCGAAAAGTTGCACGATTGCGATGATCCGTATGTTATAGAGCGACTCTATGCAGCAGCCTTTGGAGCTTGTTGCATCGATCAAAGCTCTGAACGTCTAAATGTTTACTCGCATGAAGTCTTCGCCAAAGTTTTTGCAGACAAACAGCCACCGGTAGCACTACTTACTAGAGACTATGCATTGGGGATAATTGAACTTGCAAATAGCAAGCACGCATTGAGTGAAGGTATTAACCTAGAAGACTGCTATCACCCTCTAGGCTCTGAACCTCCAATATTTGGTCTGACTGAAGATGAAGTAGAGAAAATTGCTGAAGAAAGAGGAGGCAAAGAAATATTTAGTTCTGCTTCAAGTGAGTGGGGGGACTATGGGAAATACAGTATCCCAGGTCGTGTGCGAAATTTTTTAACTACTCCCCTTAGTAGTCCAAAACCAGTTTCGAAGAAAGAACTAAAGCGAGTTTTTTTAGAGGAAGTGATACATCCCTTCACTGAGCGCGTCGACGCTCTAGAGGAGTTTGAAAAAGCATCCAGTCCCAATTATTTTCAAGCTATATTTTTTGCTCAACCAGAGAATGAGGCTGTCAAAACGGAAGCTACAGCTCTAGAAGAAGCAATAGTTAATGCTCGCCACCGCTTAGAAAGCTTATTAAGTGAAGACGAGAGGAAAAGACTTTCGTTGGACTACCTTCGTGATGGTGGCTACGAGGAGTTTGATTCGGTTGATATACAACAATGCAGATTATGGATCACTAAAAGAGCCTATGAACTTGGTTGGAACTCAGATCTTTTTCCTAGAGATGGATATGGTACTAGTAACTCAAGACATGAAAATGACCTAGAGCGGATAGGTAAAAAATACCAAAGAATTGCTTTAGACGAAATTCAAGCCCGATTAGCTGACAACTACTGGTTTCTTGAAGGCGGATGGGGAGCTGAAAAGCCGTGTATTTATCGATATAGCCATCATGACTTTCGACGAAATATTGAACCAACTATATTACCTCCCGTAAAACAAGACCTCCACCTTGAAAAATGGATGGTAGAGCCAATTATCGAGCTTCCCGAAGTTACAGAAGAGAATTTGAAGCAGTGGCCTTTTGAAGAAGATCCGACGCTGACGATGATTGAGAAGCTCTCTAGGATTGATGAAAATAATAAGGCGTGGAGTGTGCTGTATGAATTCAATTGTTCTAGCGAAAAATATCAAGGTCGTAGAGTCGGCATGCATGGAATGCGATATGAAGAATTCAGATTCCTTTATTGCGTATTTCTTAAAAAAGGAAGTGTGAGAAAGCTAGCCGAGTTTCTTAGAGAGAATGAAAGTATTGATGTTGACTCTTTTAAACCGAGGGAGTTTACTGACGGTCCGTACCTTCGCGAAGCATATTGGCGCAATACGTGGGAATCTGAAAAGTTTTCAGACTCTCTTTGGAACGGGCCTGAAGAATGTACATTTGCAATACCTACAGTTAACTACCATTGGGAAAGTCATTTAGACAAATCTCTTCCTGATGGTTTTTCGAATTATATGCCACAAAAATGGTTTGCCGATGAACTTGAACTTTCGTTGTCTCAAAGTGAGCCAAGCAAATGGTTAAACATACATGGTGATGTTGTAATACAAGCTCAAGAGCCTTTTGAGCATCAAACTGCAGTAGTTATTGATGATGAAACTCTTCATGACTATGTTAGCAAGTTTGACATAGAACCAATGTGGGTAATGATTGCGGAGCGAAACACGTGGCCTAACGGAAACAATGATGAGTCTTGTTGGCGTCGTTCTGAGGGGATTGTGTGGCGTGAGGGAGGAGCTTGGCAAAAAGTCGCTTGGAACAAAGATACAAAACGATAGCCAGACCTAATGCTAAAGACGCCAACTATTACAAGTCAGGTGTATTTCGAACCACAATACTACGACAAAGCCAGTGAGAATTTTCCTTTCACTGGCTTCTGTTTTTAAACGCTCGAACCGACCATCCAGATTAGTTTTCGTAGGGAAAATCTAATTAACAGTATTTGAACGGTTTTTTCTCTAAGAAGGAAAGGGGCAAAAGCTTGCTACAGCAAAAGACAAACTATGACAAAAAGCGTCGAAAAGTTTCGAACTTTATTGTTACTTCTTGCTTTGAGTTGGCCTATTGAGTGAAATTGAGTTTTGATCTTTATTGTCAGTTCTTTGCTATAGTGTCACGTAGCAATCTGCCCCGCGTAACAGAAAAGTTTCAATCTTTGTTGTTCAGCGACAAGAGAGCCAACTTTTAGCAGCAAGAGCATTGTTACCTCAAACTCTGTCTGACTTAACTAAATACACAACTGAGATGGCTAGCTTCTACACCGAATCAATTGAATTTTGGAAAGGTATGCCGAAAAGAACAGGTAAGAAGCCTGTACCACCGAAACTAGATTTGGCCAATACAACAGCCATATTCACAAAATGCATGGAAAACGCAGACATAGATGTTGTTCTGGTAATGGCAAAAATACTAAGTAAGACTCAGTACTTATCCGCTAGAGTAGAAAATGAATATGAGAATAAGCAGTCGAGCCGTAGGCCTAGTTGGAGAGAAGATGCGGAATATCAACTAGTTGAGCTGGGAGTATTACAAGCTAAGGTAAATAGAATGTTTGATTATGGTAGATATTTGCAAAGCAAACTTGACCTCTCCGAATTTAAAAGTGATGAAATAGCCCAAGGTCTTTTAAACTTAAAGATTTCTCGAGCCCAATACCCAAATGTGTATAAGAAGTTAGAGCACACGGACTTAACATTTTTGTCTAAATAATGTACACACCTTAAGAAGTGTGTACATACAAATGGTTTAGTCTCTAAAAAACTCGACTAGATACATTAACCCTTTGATACATATGTGTGGATTGAGTTTGAATACCGAGACCATTGCTTTCCATACTCTCATAATCAGATAGATAAACCTTTGTGGGTACATATTAATCACCATTAACTATTGAACAAGAAAATTGCCAAATAGGCTACTGGTGATCTATAGTCTCGTGTGTCAGGTGTCGAGAATGATACCCAGCAGCCATAATGAGTAGTTGCAGCTACTCGATTTGGCTTCTCTCTTAAACCCTGCCTATGGTGGGGTTTAAGTGATTTTGAGCTCCAGTTTAATATCACGAAAGAAACTAAGCACAGCTACTATTTGCTTCCATGCACTGAACTACTTGAGCTCACGGGTATCAAGATAGTGCGATAAAAAAAGTTTATCAAGGTGCAGTTCGAGGATCATTTGTGGATAAAAAGCAAAATTCAAAATATCAGTCAGTGAACACTAACTAACTGAATAAGACCCTGTCTATAAGTCCAAATTACGGTTTGTTAATTCGATTTAGAAATAACCGCACCTAAAAATATTTATCTTGACAATTAAGAAACCACCCAAAATATAGTTGTGCCGTATTAACTACCTTCAGATGGGGGGCTCACTCTTTTAAACATAAAAGGATAAGTTCTTAACGCATCCCCTTTTCCTACATTTGGTCCACTCACTTCCCAAACCCCTGCGAACTCACTCGGTTCCTCGACCTTTAGGTAGTTATTCGGGTTTTGTTCCACATCATCTTTTGAACGTTGCGAAGGTGTTGGGAGGAAGTGAGCAAGCTTGCGATTTTCAATCTTAGCCGGGTTCAGAATAAACAGGCTACCGCTCTCATCTAAGTAACCTTCCACGTTCCCAATGTTTGTTTTTAATATCGTAGTCACCTTGTGCATAGATCTTCCTAGTTAGTTGATTTGCCAATACTGATAATGTCCTCCAGCATTTAACACCATTAACTCTAAATCTTCTATCCTTGGATATCTTCTTTAAATTCCCATCTCGGTGAGAATCGGAACTCTACCGACCAGCAATCTGAGGAGATAATGAAAGCTTTCCATACAGCTAAAGGGTATTGGCCTGATGCTCGGAAATTATTCGTGAGGTTATTTCTGACGAAACGGATCAATCTATCAATCTGGTCTTCGCTTGCTGTGTCGAAGCTAAGCGTAATAGAGAGATTGTCATAGTTAGGTATGTCGGCAGAACCTCTAAAGTCTAAATTAAGCTCGTCTACAAGTAACTTTAGTTCGGTTAAGAAGCTTTCGAACTTTTCCTGGTTGGTCTCCGCAAAGACTGACTTGGCGAACGCAGAGATATTAGTGTGATTGTCCACTAATAAATCTTCCCCATTAGCATGGAGAAACCCTCTTATCATCGGGACTAAATCATCCGGTGCTAAAACTTTTTGGTCATTATAAAAGTCAGAAGTTAGGAACGCCTGTTTATACTTTTCGAGAATATTATACTTTTCGAGAATATCATTCATCATATCTACTTGAACCCCTTATTTTGATGCTGTAGCAATCATTGCTTTCATACGGCTAAGTATGTTTTTTGCTCTTTCGTCATTTTCTAATTCACTAGCAGGAACCCTAACGTTTAGCTTTTTGGCCAGCTCGTTAATAGCAGCAATAGTCTTTTTACTTGGTTTCTTAATACGTTTTGCCTCTTCTACATATTTAGATAGTAATTTGGCGTTACTAATCGCTTGAGAAGGAATTTTCAGGCCAGTCTTCGATTCCAACTGTTTTGCGTAATCAAGAAACTTTTTAGATGGAGTACTTGGGACATCATCTTCGTGAGCTTTTATAAATTCTAGAGCTTTACCAAAGTCAGTCATTTTAAGCGCTGGCGGCTGGATCTTTTTGAAAGAGCATATTTGTGAAATCTTTCTTCGCATAGCGTCAGTTACCAACCAAGGGTGCTCTCGTAGCCATTGCCTCGCTTTAGCCTCACTTGCTAAGGCCTGTCTGGGCATTGGTAGTCCGAGCCCTTTACAACGCTTCTGAAGTTTATCTTTGGTTTGGTTTGAAAGTGGCATGTTAGGATTCACACCGTCTCTTGGTGTTTTATCAAACAGGTTTTTATTCAGGAAACCTATTAGCTTTTCAGTATTTTCAATTTGAGTGTTTATAAATTCCAGAGACGCTGCTTCTGCTTCTCGTTGAGGGAGTTTACTCATGTCAGAAAGTTTGAGTTCCCATTTGGCAGTAGTACCAGGGCTTTTATATGAATCAGGTAGTGCCTTATACAATTCAATCCCTTTTGGGGTGATATCAATCGAAGGGTTTTTACCCTTGCTAGTATACGCTACGAACTCACGCATTAAGATAGTTGCGATTTGAGTTGGCCTAGTAGCTGGTGTCCCAATGCCTTTTGATTCTTTGAGTGAATTCCTAAGAATAGGATTAGGCTCGAATTTTGCCGCATGGTACATCGCAAAAAGTAGTGAGGCCTCAGTGAAGAGAGGGGGCTTAGTTGTAGTAGACTCCTTTAGCTCAACATCTGGAATTGAAACATTGCTTTTGTCTAAATCGTTTAAGCTGATAGTTTGGACGGTCTCTTTACCTTTAAAGTAATGTTCCCACCCAGTTTCTATACAAGATCGCTTTGTGATCTTGAAACTAGATACCGGTTCTCCAAAAAGCCCATGGGTATCGAATTTTAAAACCCCTTCTTGAACTAAATATTTTGATGGAGGCAAATGTGCTTGCAAGTAATGCGACGTAATTTCTTCAAAGACCTGAAGAGCTAGCCCCTGTAGCTCTCCTGGTTTAGGTATAACAACAGGAGCTAGAGCATCGTGTATTTTATCTCCTGGCGTATAGCAGCTTGGTTTGAAACTTGCGCAGGTATCGTCTTGTCCCGTTTGAATGGCAGCGACTTTAAGGGCGGCTTGGCCAAATTGGTCCCATTTTGCTAGTTGAGTACATTTGTCGGCAATATCCCTAGGATTGTAATCTTTGTCAGAAATCTCTTGTTCTTCACCTCTTGGGTAAGTGATAAAACCAGAATCGTATAGGCGTTGTGCTGCATTGAGGACATCAGTGGCACTAGCGTTGCTAATCAGACTCTGTAGTTTGGTCAGTGATAAAGGCTTTGGTGGGGCAGAAGTCGCCATACTTTCATTTATATCTAAATCCAATATGCTCGCTTGCTTAAGCCTTTCCGTAAAATCCATCATAATAGATTTGTCGATATAAAGAGGTTTAGGTCTATTGTTTATGGTTAACTCCTCGACTTCTTCCTCAGACATATCAGGCGATATTTTGGATGCTAGATTTTTTTCATCCCACTTTACGCCAGGGATAGGGGAGTCATAGTCGGAGTCTTTTATCTCTGGAAGGTATCGGCCTTCAAAACTTACAGCGCCGTTACACCTGATCAGCGGTACCGGACGAAAGTGAGTTACAGATTTAAAGTTTGCTCTTTCTTGATGACGATGGTAAGTAAAACCTACAACAGTCGACTGAACTCGACCAACAGATGTCGTTGAGCTTTTCTTATCCCCTGAGCCTAGGTACTTTCCAAGCATTCCCCTTCTTGAGTAATAAGTGTAGGTGGCAGTTAGAACCATGGCTGCGTAATCTGCCATACGACGACTAGACCCAGCTAAATATTCGCCGTAGTATTGAGATGCATCGACCATTTCATCGAAAGAGGTTTGTATTGCATCCTTGGATAACCCCTTTGTTAACCAAACTCGTTTTAATGGGCCATCGTATTTAAGGAAATCTAAAATGCTACGGTATATGACTTCACCTTCTCGGTCTGGGTCTGTAGCACCAATGACTAAAGTCGCTTTGTCGACATACTGTTTAAGTAATTGGATTCGCTCTCCTGGTTTTCTTGCCGGGTATCCGTCACGAGCTGGTATGTCCGGACAAACTTTATAAGGAACCTTGCGAGGGATGCGTTCGTGAGTACGAGGATCGTTCCAACTGAAGTTCTGTATTTGCTCTGTAGGGGGAGACAGTTCGAGGAAGTGACCTGCGGCATACCAAAGGATCAGTTCTTGCCCTTTGTAGAAGCCTGAATATAATCCACCTTGCTTTCTAAGATTCAAAGCTGATGCGATCTTTTCAGCTTGAGAAGACTTCTCTGCAATAGCGACCCACATGGCTATTCTCCTAGTTTATTGACTGCGTGTATTCGGTGAGAAATCCAACGACCATACTCAGATTCAATATCAGCAAAGTGCTTCATTGCTTTCAGGCGGTACGAGTAATGAAAATATTTATTGTCTGAAGTTGCATATCGATGGTAGTTAGCGAGGCCTTTAAAAATGTCATTCGTTGCGTTTAATCTTCTGGCCAGAATGACACCACCAATAAATAGATTTGCACATACATCATCTCTGACGTCTTCCCAGTTTATAGTCACACCAAGCTTACGAAACTCTTGATCCCAAACCTTAGGGTTAACTTGTATTATTCCTAAATCACCAGAACCGTTCTTGGCTTTCTGGTCAGCTCCTGGCCAACCATTCTCGCTTCTCATGATTGTACGTATGTATTTAGGATGTATATTGTTTAGCTTGCTAGAGATTAAAGTACACTCTTCAATCTCACCTTTGTAAGTAAGAAGTAAATCTCGTTTACTTTTCCACGGCATGGCTTTGTACAGCCCCGTGTCGCCATGCTCTATTACATATTCGTAATAAGACCTTTCCGGTTCTTTAAGTTGCTCAAGACCGTCAGCTGCTGTTACACCCAAAAATTCAAACATAGACGCAATCCTCCGTTAAATGAAATATATCATTTAGCAACAAAAAACAATAGACTAAAGTTGACTTTGAGGTTGAATTAAAATACCATATATAAACACTTAAATGGGAGGGATGAGAATGAAATTAACCGCGAGTCAGTATGAAGGAGTCAACACGACTGGAGTACCTTGCATGATTAATGCGGGGGCAGGTAGTGGTAAGACTCGCGTTATTGTGGAGAAGGCCGCGACATTCATTGAGTCAGGCTTGGAACCCTGTCGACTTTGTGCCATAACCTTTACCAAGAAAGCTGCTGCGGAAATGTTAGAGCGTCTTTACTTACGTATAGGTATCAAAGCTTATCAAGCTGTTATCTGTAACTGGCACTCCTTTGCACTAAACCAAGTCATAAAACCTGCCATCAAAAAGCAACACCCATATTTTGTAAAGTGCGGTTATACATCGAGTGACTTAGTTATCTTGGATGAAACTGAGTCCCTTACACTAATAAATGAGTCAGCTAAGAAAACATTATCGAACTCAGACTATGAGTTCTTAAAAGAGCACGGTGGTGCAAAGTATGTTCAAAACTTCATGGGGCTATCCTTGTCCTATGGTCGTGGTCCTAAGTCTGAGTTCGAGCACCAGTCCAAAACCAACCCAAATCTGACTTTTGATGAGAAAGCCTTGTTAAGCCATTGCGTTTGTATCTGGAAGGTCTACTACAGACGAATGATTGAGCTGAATGCTATTGATTACGACCACATTCTCGTCCATGCGGTAAAAATTCTCACACATGATGTAGGTTTTAGAACCTGGTTGCAAAACCAGTTTAAAGCAGTACTTGCCGATGAGCATCAGGATGCTAACCCAGTCCAAGGCTTATTGTTAAAACTTATTGTTGGTCAAGGCAATAACCTAACTATGGTTGGTGATGAAAAACAAAGTATTTATGCTTTCAGGGCTGCAGATGTCGGTCAGTTACTAAATGCTCAAAAAGAATTCGGAGACATGAAGATTGTTCAGATGGGAGAGAACTTTCGATCAACTGAACAAGTTGTAAATGTGGCCAATGCTATTGCTGACTTAATGCATGAAGACCAAAAGGTTACAGACGGACATATGATAGCAATGGCAAATATTCAGGGTGATAAGCCAATTGCCCGACAATTTGCCAATGACAAGGATGAGGCAATTACGACAGCCAATGAGATTAAACAGGCTATCGAATCTGGTGAATTAAAACCAGAAGAAATTGCCATTCTGTATCGTTCAAAAGTAATCAAAGACCCAATTGAAGCTCAACTTATTGAGCATGGGGTAGAATACCGAGTTGTTGGCGACAAGGATTTCTTTGATAGTAAAGAAGTAAAGGACTGGAGTGCATTCCTACGTTTCTGTGCTAATGAGAAGGATGTTATGGCTGCTTCACGTGTCATTGATGCAGCAAGCCTTAAAACTAAGGGCGTAACTATGCGCCAAAAGCTCATTGATAAAAACCTAACAGTTATTGAATACTGTAAGTACATGACCACGTATGGAACTGTAAAATCTCAAGATAGAAAGCTTGGATTTGCCTCTTTGTTGGAGTGCCACTCAATTATCAAAGAAGCATTGTTCGAATGCGGTTCAATCACTGACTTAGCAAAAATAAATAACTATGAACTTAGTGATTCTGAACTGAGAAATAAGTGGGGAGAAGTACTTTCTGGCTTAGAGGAAGGTTTGCATCAAATCTGGGTCGAGCTGTTCAAACCCAAAATTATAGATAACGCTAAGAAGAAGTATAAAACTCAAGAGATGACAGCAGAAGTAATCTCAGAAGTTAATAAAAGAGAGCAAAACGTCATTACCTTAACAAAGCGCCTTTTTGCTTTCACTGAGGTTCATGGACACTTACATGATTGTATCAAAGAACTTAACATGCTGGTGGATTCTGGTGAGCAAGGGGCTAGTGCGGTTCAGTTAATGACAGAACACGCTAGTAAGGGCTTAGAGTTTAAGCGTGTATATGTCATTGGCTGCGAAGAAGAAGCACACTTCAAAGGTAATGAGAAAGACAATGTTCATGAAGAGCTTAGGCTATTCTATGTGGCCACCACTCGTGCAGAAAAGGATCTAATTTACTCATATGCACAAAGGCGCTTAGTTCACGGTGAGTTCAAGACACGGAAACCTCTACAATTTCTATGCGCTCTTCCAGTAGACCTTCTTTACTGGGAGTCTTCAATATCACCCAAAGTAGCGTATGAAAAAAGTAATAAAGAAACCACTACAAAACGAACAGGAAATCCTATTCAAATGCTGGCTAGAGGACAGTTACCACACCCCAAGCTAACAGTAGAGGTAAAGGAAACTAGAATCGAAGGATTTAAAATATAGAGTTAATGAGGGAATCAGCACTTGTAGTATGGTGAACGATACCTAGCTAACGTCACCATATGTTTTGTGGAGAATTACATACATTCAACATCTATTGCTGTTTGAAACTAACTAATAAATAGAGGCCTAATGAGCGACTGGTTACCTTGTAACTGATGGTTTAATTGCATGTCGAAAGAAACTAATGCAAGGTTATTTTCTAGCTGTAAAACATATAAGTCAGAGGGGCGTATCCTCTAATTTTGGCGAAAAAATTATAAGAATCAACTAAGCGTTGTTTGGTATCGTTAGATAAGTAAGGAACTTGAGTATCCTCTCTTAAGCAATGTAGCTGAAATAACAAGCGTACCCCTTTATAGCTCTTCGAGTTTCCACTTTTGATCTTATGGAACAAAACATTTAAGTCTGCCTTCCTTAACTCTGATTGCTTATTTATACCGATATCTTTTAGTGACTTAAATATTGTAGGACTGAGGCTAGGCATTGCCGATATATCTAAATCCTCACTTTGTTGTTGTTTTTTTATTGCTGCATTTAGCATGATCTTTAACTGCATTATTGTCTCCACAGCTTGCTGATCTGATACTTTTTCTGAAAGATAGCGCTTCATAAGAAGTCTTGAGGATCTAGAGCTATTGGGTACAGAAATAGGGTACTTTTTACATAGATAAAACCCGTATGATTCGAGTGACTCTAGTAATGGGGAGTCTGTTTCTTGTGGTACATAGATATTGAGAACACCCTCACGCTGGTTAGCTATCATGTATCCACAGTAAGTGAATTGAAACTCGCCAAATGAAGGTCGGCTAAAGACCCCTTCAATTGGCTGAAAAAGGTCTCTATAGTAGTTTGGAGCTTTTGCCAACGCTTTTTTAGTTTTTGACTTTCCTTTGCGTGATTTATGTAAATTTTTTTGCAACAAAGACGGTTGAAAGTTTCTCGGGTTAACTTGAAGCTCTTTATTTTGACTTTTCATGTTCACTCACTCGATATCGCGTATTTTGAAGATAGAAACAGGGAACTCTTTGTTGAAAGCAGATTCTCTGATCATCTCAACTTGCCACAAGGTGGGAGAAGAGACAGAAACTTTCTCCATCGTATAATGCATCTTAAGTTGGTAAATCCAGACAGCGCGGCTACGCATAACGCCGCTGCCAGGTACGGCTTCACGCTGAGCTATTGCTTTGTTCAAAAGTTTAATAGAGCTTGTGTCTACGTGGAGTAATGCAGAAGTCTGGTATTTCTTCATTATATTTATATAGTTACTTGCTCTTAGAAGCTCAATAAATATGTCTTGGGTGTCTGTTTCAGAGTCCAAATGGTTGGACTTGCACCTAGACAGTACTGTTGCTGCATTTAAGTAGTTCATTGAAAAACAGTCTTTAAGGCTATCAACTAGATATTCACGAACTAATACTTCTGACTCTTCTTCAGAGTAAGTTTCGCCAGGGTTTCTTTCTTGGTCCTTAGTCGGCAAGATATGCTTATCTGTGGGTATTGGGTATACAGCAGTATCACTTGTCGTTGATGCAATAAAGTAGTTTGTTGAAGTAATCTTTGTGGTATCTATGAACAGGTTCAAGGCGTATAAAAATGCAACAATAGCTAAGAAAAATAAAACCAGAGCGTAGTATGGAGATCGCTGGACAGACTTAAAATTGTCATAGATTAAATTATGACGTTTATCTGTTTCAAACACGGCATCGTGGTTACGGTTAACCTCGCTGGAGGGTATTGATTGGCAACTAAAGGTATCCCCTTTAACAAAGCTATCCTCAGTAGACTTCGAACTTTGTCTTCCTGTTAACGGAGTCTTCCCCAAAGCTGTACTAATAAAATTGAATAGGTCTTTAACGTTCATCT
Organism: Vibrio sp. 811; assembly: GCF_033339195.1. Classification (NCBI taxonomy): domain Bacteria; kingdom Pseudomonadati; phylum Pseudomonadota; class Gammaproteobacteria; order Vibrionales; family Vibrionaceae; genus Vibrio; species Vibrio sp. 811. The sequence continues at coordinate 13,728 of NZ_JAWOUB010000007.1, read as the reverse complement.
AAAAACCACCCTGTCGATGAGTAATGAACTTGCGTTATCCGCTCTAGGTTCAGGTAGAACTGTGTAGTGAGCAATGAATGAGGTTGTTTGGTCTCCTGATACCGATTGGACTGTTACCATTATCGGAACCTCAACTACCCAAACTAAAGGCTTACCAGGTTTGTTCTTTAAGGTAACGATAGGATCGTAAGGAACAACAACGTTAGCCTTACCTTCTGACATAAGAATCGCCTCAATCATAGGGTCAGTAGGATAAACATTGAACAGTGATGTGGCGGCTATTGGCGCAAAGTGCTTTTCAATACAGTTGGCATAATCGTTATCGCGTTCACCGTTCATTAGGTGTTGAGCGGTTTTATAATCGACGGTATAGCATGAGCTCACCATACGACGAAGAAACCTGACAACCTTCTCGTCTGTATAGCGTGGGTCACGTGATACAAAGGCCCTTGTGTAACCACCATTACCATCAGAATAAAGAAAAACTCTATCCGGGTTCCCTAATAGTTCTTCATTGAAATCGGAAAGTTTAAAAATAGCTAAAACAGATAAAACGATAGCAAGCACAAATGGCCAGTCGAATTTAAGTATGCGAATAAGTCGTGGAATATTCATAACCAATCAACATCCCAATTAGAAGAACTTATGATCTTAACTGCACTTGCCCCCTTACCCTTTGGCACACGTTGTAAATCAAGCCAGAAAGTTACATTAGCGGCCTGGTGCCTTTGATTCTGAATAGCCTCGAGCTCAGTTTCAGTTGCGTCTTTAACCTTCAAAGATTTTTTCATAATCTTGCCCTGAACTTTAACTCGCCATACCCAGTAGGCATCTTTTGTGAATCTTCCATCAATTTTCCCGTCAACTGTGCCACTGAATTCCATAAAAGGCGCTCGGGTAGGGTAAAACTCAATAATTTCTTTATTAGAGAAAATGGTTGATAAAATTTCTGCTTCTTGAACTGCGCTTGAGAATGACTTCCAGCCAGAAGTAGTAAAGAATAGTAATGCTGATTCTGTCATAGACAATTCATAACTATCGAAAGATAGAGAGAGTGTGTTGTACATAGCTTCAGTTACAAAATCCATAACTTCAGAGTCAGAAAAAAGACGGTCACTTAATGGGACCTGAGGAACTATTCGGGTAATGCCCTTATCGTTGTAAGTGGGGATCTTGTAGTAACCAGATTTATTTGTTGTAAGAGTGTTTAGTGCAAACTCTAAGAAATAGATAATGACCACCAGCACTACGAAACCAGATAGGAGCCCTCGATGATTCTTAATTACGGATGAGCGAAACATATCCTTCCTCTAATCCAAGTTACCGATGCGTACAGGCTTGCCAGTAGGCTCAATCCTTGCGTCATGGGAGGTAGCGCTGATATTTATTCTTTCAAGCAGGTAAAAATTAACCAGCGAACCAGTCAATAAAAGCAGGGTGAGGCCCCACGTAATTGAAGTCAGTGCAAGTAAAGCCTTAGTTGCTCTATTTGCAACATAAGGGTTTCTATTGACACCCAATTCAGCCAATTTCACACCCATTATTCTGCGCGCTGGTCTTGGCTTTATACTTGGTATCTTTTCTAGGCGGCTTCTGACTTCTCCTGGGATGGGAGAAGACCCTGCATGGATAATTAACTCGGCAGATTGGGTAACTGATTTAAAGCCAACAGACTCTTCGTTTTCCATTACATTTATCCTATTAGTTGTAACCTTTCTATTTCCTTGCGCAGATAGGAAAATTCAACACCATCAATCTCTATCGTTTGTTGGTATGACTGGGTTGAGCTTTTAAACTTTTCTAAAAGCTCTGTTAATTCAATGGAATCTGTAGAGATTGATGAGTTAACAAGGAAGCAGCGATCGAGGGTGTCCAACTCTGGATGGTTACTATCGACAATAGAGACAAGAATACTCAAAACAGGTTTGTAGCTATCAGCCGAAGATAGTTGTAACTCAGCAACACGGCGTCCATATTCGACATTCGAGATAATGCATAAAGTTTCTTTTTCTTTTTGAGAAAACAAAATGACGTTGCTTCCTAACAGTGACTCCAAACTACTACTACCTATGACATATTTTATAATCACAAAAATATATGTCTTTTACGGATGAAAAGCAATGCCATATTTTTTGGTGTTTGGTTGTTTGGTTGATTTGATTTTGAGGGTTGAACGAGATGTTAGATTTGGTTGTTTTCGTTTAGCTAAAACCATTCCATCCGTTGATAAATTTGCTATGATGTGAAAAATATATGCCTTAAATGGATTAAAAGCAACGGTGCAAAAATGTTAACTTTAATATTTCTACAGTATCTTTCATTACTCTTAATGCCTGTTTCAGGTGGAGTTTCTCTTCTTGCTCCGGTACTTAGTTTATTCGTCACATATATCGGAATGTGGAAACAGTTCAGAACGATACATCCAGTACTTAAGTCACATTTAGTAGGGCAAGCGATTGTCGGAGCTTCGGTCATATTTTGTGTGATCAGTATCGTCTTAACCTTCGAAATAACTCAAGCTATGCAATCGTTAACAGCTTCCGACAAGAACTTTTCGGCAAAAGTTTTAACGACTTTCGGATGTGTTGTCTTCCTCTATTACTACTTCGTCATAACCGTAAACTTTATACTTCATCGAAAAGGTCTAAGGGCACGGCTTGTGTTACCCATTCCATTGACCAAAGGAAAGTATGATTCTCTAAAAATGATTCTTAAAGAGCGACGTATTGATGACACAAACATAATTTTTAAGGATTCCTAAGTTATGAGTCAGCGTACGCCAGAAAAAGAATCAGAGTTGAATGCTTCAGTCGCCCTAGCTCTAGCATTAGCAATAGGTATGGGTTACGGGGTTTACGCGCACTTTTTCCACATACTTGCTTTTGTGTGGAGAATGCTAAAGATAGCTCAGATGTTTACATTTTTTGCTTTTGAGAACCTCGTGGTTGTAACTACCTCTTGGCTAACAGGATTTCAAGGATGGGGGTTTAAGGAGGGGCTATATCAAATATTAGAATTGCATTATACGATGATTACACCCGAGTATATTGGAGCTTACGACTCTATTTTCGGAAATATACTTAAATGGCCCTTCGCTTTAGCTCTGATCTACTTAGGTTGTAAAGAATATTCAATACGCTCTAAAACCAGAAAAGAACACAACGTTGAATCAATGATACGGGCTGCTTCCAAGGTTCATCCTCATTTAAAACGTATAGTACCGCCCAACTTCTACGATAAATTGATGGGATATTCCATTGGCTGGATGTTTCCTAAATATAAAGAACGTTTAGAGGGTGAAAACCCTTGTGACTATTCACATGATTACAATTTCGAAAATCGCTCTGACTATGAAAACCGATACGCTATGGGTGTATCTCCTTACGAAATGCTCACAGCAAATCCTCCTTTGGGTGTCACATTAGATGAAATAGAACGTGACAAAGAAATGCAAAAAGAAACGGGGTTTGTTAGCAATTTTAGGCCTATTTGTTACTTCTATTACTGCGAGAACCCGAAAGACTCAACAATAGAGTTTTGCTCTCGAACAGCGACTATCAGCTTAGAGAGGCTTCTCCTCTGTCCTTTACCGCAACAACTACATTCGGAAGATAAACTAGCACGGTTGTTTGATGATAATGGGAAAACCATTCCAATTGAATATGTAGATAAACAGGGTAATGAAGCGGATAAGTTTAAGAGAGGAGGAGCGATAATAGGTGGCTTTCGTCCAACAACTTTATTGAATGATGGCGTCCCTTACGCTGGCAGCATCGAAGACACAATACTTTTATTTAACGGTATTGAAAGAAAGGTTCTTACACAGCTTAAGGAAAAAATGGATGGAAAGACAACCCGTACATTCGAAGAAATCCTCTATGCAATGGTAACAAAGAAGCATGCTTATTCTACTACTGTAATCTGGGCGTTGATGCTTCTCTTTAAAGATGTAAACCGTATTGCAGGAAACGAGTTTACTTGGGTAACTAAGCATGACCGAAATTTAGGAATGGTATTGCAGTCTATCGGCAGAGAAACGCCTTTCTTAGAAGCAAGTGGTACTCGCTCGCATTTTCTTATGGAAAGAAAAGCCGGATTTCGAATGACAATTCCAAGTGTCCTAGGAGCAGTGCAAGACCTTCACATTAATGCAGAGAGAATATTAACAGCAGGTAAGAAAGGAGAAGACCTCCTGAACATGGATGAGGATGAATTTAGTAGATTATTTGATCTCAGCGAGATAGAGAAAAAGGCTGATGGCCGAGAGAATGAAGCAAAACAGATTCTAAAGTCACTAGGTGTCGATATAGAAAAGGATGAGAAAGTCTTCAATGACCCTTATGAGGATATTCCTGAGTTAATGAAGCAGTACAAGGAAGTTGATTAGTATGGCCAGTTTTAAGAAGCAGTCGGTTCTAAACACAAACCCTGAACTGAATAACCCAGAGCTCTTTCATCGTGATTCTCGCACTATGTGGATGCGAATACAGTCAGCAGTAAATGTGTCATTTCCTTTATTAATTGCTGCATGCGGGATTGCTTTGTTTATGTTCCCTCAAAATGGGGACTTTATTTTTGCATTTGCAATTTGTCTGAAGCTTACAAACTCAAGAGAGAAGCATGAATATCCTTTTGACGCGCCGGAGTGGGAGCAGTTTATTTCAAAAAAGGAGTCGTTAAAAGACGCAGTTAAAGCTGGCCATCTTATTCCCCAGCGTAAAAGAGGAAACGGTACATTAATATTCGGGTTTGAATTTTTTCTACGTAGGTTACTCGTATCCAACCCGGATATGGAAACAAGACATACACTCGTCATGGGCAGTACGGGCTCGGGTAAAACTGTACTTATACTGACATTGCTATTTCAAGCACTTCTCCAGCCAGGAGGAACATCAGCAGTCATAGTTGATGGTAAGGCAGATATAAAATTGTTTTGGACAATTTTCGCTATCTTGAAACGATTAGATAGACTCCACGATTTGTTGGTTCTCAATTTTCTGACTCCCATGGACTCCTTAGATACTACTAACATGCACGACGACGATCGCATTTCGAATAACATGAATATTCTAAATGCGGGAACCCCTGACCAGATGAAGACTATAACCATGGGGTTAGGGCGTGAAACGGATGGAGGGGATAGCTCTTTTTGGGAAGGTCGTAGTTCTACTATGATTGGGGGAGCATATCAGTATCTTGCTTACGAAAGGGATGTGGAAGGCTTAGATTTAAACATCGAAGTGGTTCGAAACTTTCTTGTCATTAAAACTATGCTCAAAAAGGCAGCGCGAAAAGATGTGCCTTTAAAGTACCGACAACCACTCCAGCAATATTTAAAAACCTTGCCTTCTATTAGTGATGCCATATTTGATATGACTGAGGAACAGATAGACAACCTTGATCTTAATAGTAAAGCAGATGAACAGCACACATATTGTGTGATGATGATTAGTGAAACCATGGCTGACCTGAGTGAAACCATGGGGCATATATTCGTGACAAAACTTTCGGAAGTAAATATGACGGATGTATGCTTAGGGGGGCGAGTATTATTAGTTCTTCTTCCTTCCATTGCCAAAAACCCCGATTCCGTTGCAGCATTGGGTAGGCTTCTATTGCAGGGATTACGGCCTATTTTGATGAGAGCTGCTGGCTACAAGCTACAAGGTTCTCGAATTACTACAGTAGACAATAGGCCTTCCAGTGCTAGATATCCTGTACGACTTTTCTTTGATGAGTACGGAATGTATGCGGTTAAAGGTTTTTACATGATTGTTGCCTTGGTTCGTTCATATGGTTTTCACGTTCTTTTTGGAGCACAGACAGCCGGAATGTTCCAGAAGGTTTGCGGCCGGGATGAATATGAAGCACTAATGGGCAACTTAAACAATAAATTCATTCTTAAAAATGAAGACCATGGTGAATCGTTACAGTTGGCGCTTGGTCGAACTGGCAAAGTGTTTGGTTCCCGTCAGGATAGAATAGAGAATAATTTGGCTGGGGCGGTCCATGATAACGATGATGTCCGAGTAGAAGAAAAAGATACTGTAAACGCTAAGATGCTTGCTAGTGCTGAACCTGGAGAAGGCTTATACATTTTTGGTGGTGATGTATACCCATTCCGAGCATTAAAACTCGACTTCCCTGATGTAGAAACTTCTCGTTTGAACTATTTTGCTCAGGTGCTTGAGCCTTCTGATGATGAGGTAGAAACGGCTAAGAGGCAACAGTTAGTAAAATCCAATGAATATGTTCAACAGGCCAACGATTATATCGATAGCAATGTCGAAATGTTGGAGTTCTTAGAGCTAAAAAATAATCTAACTGAAGTAAGAGCATTGAACCTAACTGAAAACATCTCTAAACAAATGATGATGGCTATTGGTTTAGGGATAATTAAAGAAGACGCAACGTTGATAACGGAGAGCGCCATTGAAGAAGTCGAAGAAATACGACCTGAAGAATCACCAGTAGATGTATTCGATGAAGAGCTTGTTGGTCTTGCACAAACAGATGCTGAAGTACAGATTATGGGCTCTATGGAGGCTTATAATGAAGAAGTTTCAGCCTTTAATGATGAACTCGATTTTAATGACTTTGAAAACACCTATAGTGATGAGGATTGGCCTGAAGAAGAACACGACTTTGATTCAATTATGCAGTACAACAACTTCTATGCCGAAGGCCCCTTTGAGCACAGTACTAGCGAAGAATTTGTTTCGCCACCAGCATATTTATCCACTCAAGATTTAGGTACGAACGAAGAGACCTCCGAAGTAGACCTTGCTAATTTTGACAATGATGCATACGGCGAGTTGGATATCGCTTATAACAGTAGATATGTTTCATCTAACCTATCAGATCCATTTCTTGAAAGCGCTCAGCAGAACAATAAAGGCACTATATCTGGCACTACTATAGATATAAATTTGTTAGCTGGTTTAGATGAGCCTAATGCTGAAAGAGCCACAGAGGCGGCGATCAATCAAGTCAAGGACATATTGGAATATCCTAAAGAAGAACTCCAATCAGAACCTCTCGGCGACGAAGAAGTCAGTGATATTGTAGAGAAAACACTACAATCGTTAGGTTTGTCTGAGTAGGGTTGTTTTTAATACATAAATGAAATATATTTACGCTTGTTAAACTTCAAGGATTACCAATGCACTCAAGAAACATCTCCTCTCTGAAAGCCTATTTCCGCTTAACAGTAAGTGCGGTGGTGTTGTCATTGTCGGCGTTTTCTCAAGCTAATCAAACTAACCAAGTTAGTCATGCTGCAATTGCGGATGCATTGTTAAAGAAATATGGAAGTATAGAAAATATATTGATTAACATGCGTGAACTTGAGGTGTATGAACAAAATGCAATTCAGACGTACATAACAGATCTAGAATACTCGAAACTCCAGAGTAATTACCAAAATAGAGACAGACTTGAGATACTGAGGGCTGAGAATAAAAAGAATGACATCATTAAAAGTGAGAAAATGAACTCCGACCCTGCTTTTATTGAAAGGATGCGTAAAATAGAAAGGCAGAGGCTAATTGCAGAAAATAAACTTTTAGTAAGGCCCCCGGAAAGTCTAATTGATACGATTAAATTCGATCCTTCACTACCTCAGGAGTTAATTTTGCAGGTGTACCCTGGCTTCCCTGGGTCTATTTCATTTTTCGACCAGACAGGAGCTCCTTGGCCTATTGTATATGTTAAGCTAGGAGCTCAGGGAGCCTTCGAGGCTGGAAAAACACCCGGTAACGCATATAGCTTGGAAGCTCGTTTACCTGGAGTAACTCATTCGGGCTGGTTTCAGCTGAAGGGTTTAGATACAACTATTCCTTTCATGATTAGTTCTGAAAAAACAGATTACTACAATTCTCGAAGACAAGTGATCATTCCACTAATTGGCCCGAACGCCAAGCCAATACAATACCGTTCTACTTCAAGTGTAGATCTTGATAAAGCTGGTCCAGAATTCTTTTCTTTTCTTTCAGGTACGACAACAGGTGTGCCTGGTGCCAAAGAAACTAAATTGCAAGGAATCAATGGCCAAGCCTATTTATATAATGAATTTGTTTATATCAGAACAACAGCCATTTTAAGAAGCAAAGGTAGCTCTTTGGTAAGAGAGGGAAGTGTCGGTGATTACAACCTTTACAAACTTTACCCCCGTTCATTCTATTGGTTTAGCGATGGTCGACAGAAAGTAAAAGCGTTTGTGGATACAAGTGAACTATAAGGCTTCTCACCGATGAAATTAAAAAAAATAGCAATCGTTGTAGGTTTGTTTGTAGTAGCCGCCGGAGGGATTGGATACGCAATCTATATGGCTTCCAATCAAGTTACAGAAGACCTTTCGGGCAAAGGTGATAAAACAGCAGGTAGACCTGTCGTTAAAACTGACGATGTGATTAAGAACTCAACTGATGGGACAATCAGTGTTCCTGAAAATTCACCTATCGCTAAAGAAACCGAAGAAAGGGAGAAGAACGCGCGTAAACAGGCTGCTACTAATGGCGAGAGCCATATCAGTAAAACTCGCGTACAAGAATCAGCAACGGGACCAGATACAAAAACCGAAGTTGACAAGCCTAAGTCGCAGGAGGTTGATCCCCTGGGGCAAGAAGTTAAGTCTGGCAAAGATGCTGAGTCTAAAAAGACAAATTCAGATACAGAAGAGAATAGTGCAGGTAGAGACGTAAAATTACCGTTGCCTAAACAAGATATAGAAACTTCAAGCCAGCTAGAAGATCTCCGAAACGAACTAGCAACGACTAAAATGAGTTTAAAGGCTCAAGAAATAAAGAATCGAAACGACAAAGCCGATGCTGAGCGTCAGCGGTTGATACAATTAGAAGCTGAGCGACAAAAAAAGATATCAGAAGGTGCACAAGCATTATTTTCAGGTCTCCCTTACGCACCAGATACAGGCGAAAAGTACAAAATCACTTATAGTAAGAAGGCTGACATTTATAGTAAAACATCACAGTTCGTTTTTGACCCGAGTGATGCAGAACAAGAAGTGGCCTCAGCATTGTATCGTTCTGATGGAGGTCAGACTCAAATGGGGATTCATCCTAATTATTATAAGAAAGAAAACACAGTTGGGTATACGGACAATGAAAAAGAAACCTCTAATGAAAAATATAGACAGCCACCAGTTGAAGTAGACCAAGAGTCTATAGTATTTGATGCAGGTGAGTTGGTTTATGCCCGTACCACCTTGCCTATCGACTCAGACATTCCTGGCCCAATCAGAATTCGTTTATTAACCGGAAAAGCAGAAGGTAGTATTGCGTTCGGTGAAATGGAGCTTATAGAACAAGCTCCAGGTGTTGCCTTAACTGTAACGTCTGTTATTAGAGATGGGAAACAAATCCCTGTAAAAGCTTGGGTATTATCTGCTGAAACTGAAAAGGCGCTTATAGAAGGTGAAGTAGACCACCATTACATCCAGAGGTTTGGTGGCATGTTTGCTGGTTTGTTTATGACAGGTTTTTTGGATTCACTCATTGATACGACAGTGACAACATCAAATGGGGAAACAACAACTTCGACAGGTGCGATTGATAATACGAGAGACAGAATTGTTTATAGTATCGCCAAAGCTGCACAAGGCTTTTTACCTATCCTATACGATAATGCGAGAAGACCTGTTCAGGTAGAGATACCGAAAGGTCAAACTATGTACTTATTGTTTGAGAATCAAGTACAAGAAACGGATGAAATTCAAACTCCGAATCAGAGCGATCTTCTCAAGATGATGGCGGAGCAAAATAGACTAACAGAAGTTAATTCCGAAGAAACTGACCTAAGCTCTGAAATTCGCAAATCGAATATTGGGCAAAATGTATCAATCCCGAGTGACAACAAAACTCGTTTATGGAATTAATTTAGATCTTTTATATAATACATTATTCAATTAAAAACAAGGAGCGATCATCATGAGCGATAACGAAGCTCAAGACGCAAATGCTGGCAAAGCGAATAAAAGCCAAAGCAGCTCAGCAAAGCCAAAAGTAAAGTTACTCGTTTATGTCGTAGGAGCTACTTTGCTTGTTGGTGGTGCTAGTTTAGCTGCACATAAAATGGGTTTGATACCAGATTTTGGAGGCCCTTCCAAAGTAGAAGAAATACAAAAGCTAGAGAGAAATCTTGAGCGTGAGATCACCGCTCTCAGGCAATCATTGCCTGAACTCATTAAGACTGAAATAGATGTGATTACTAAGTCTGAAGAGTTTGGTGCTATCACTGAATTACAAAGACAAGAAATCGCTCAATCAATCATTACTAAAATAGACATTCCTAGCAAAGTAAAGGATGAATTTGGTAAGCAAAAAAGTGAGATTGTGAAGTCAACCTCGAAAGCTGCGTCACAGAATATTACACAGACGATCAGTTCGACCTTACAGCAACAAATTGATGACTCAATTACAATGAGATTGAAGCCATATCATCAATTTAATTCTGCTCAAGAAACTTTTAACGTTAGTTTAACCAATAGATTGGATAAATTGGAAAGCGATGTAAATTCATTTGAAGGCGAGTTTGCTAAATTAAACAATAGCCTTTCAAACGGACATACGAAAGCAGCGCGAAGTAGTGAGCGTAAACGCTTAAAAGAATTCAACGTTGTGGATGAGATTGCTGAGGGGGTTTTTGCTGTACGTGCACCAGATAGATCCGATAACTCTCCACATTACATCACTCTTTACAAAAGTGAGCCGTTCAAATCAAAAATTGGCAACCATAAAGTCACCAACATTAAAGGTGAGGGAGAAGACGGAGTTTTACTTATTGGCAGCAAATACTTTATTGATAAAGAACGCCAGGAGTACACGCCGACTGAACTAGCCAACCTTCGACGCTCTCAGCAGTCTAAAAAGAAAGTTGTAAAACCTGCTAAAGAATCGATTACAAAGCCAACGGCAGTACAGGTTGCTAAGACTACCACCCAACATATTGGTAAAAATACAGAAGTAAATAGCAAAGTAGTACAGCCAACGATGGCAATAGCATCTAGCTCGACTGTAGTACAGCCAATAGAAGCGCCAAAAATGGTAGTTCCAAGTACGGGAGTAACATACAAGGATGGGCGAATTCTTCTTCCTGACTACGCAATGATCACTAAGTCGCAGGACCTAAACAGTGCGCTAGTCGTAAATCTTACCAAGACCTCTGGCGAAAGAACTATTTCCGTAGAAAAAGGAAAATACTACGACTTCATTGGAACTGTTAGAGAAATCTCGGCTGACGGAACAATCTGTTCAGATACTTACTGTATTGGAGCGCTTCGATGAAAAAGTGGTATTGGATGTTTGTTTACACATTATCCAGTAGTTCATTCGCTTCAGAAACGCATAACTCCACCATTGCAGATGGCGGAATAAATGTAATTAAACATGTTCGACTTTGGATTGCAGTTCTCTGGAATTTGAGAGCAGTACTTGGCCTCGGTCTTGTCGTGTTTGGTTTCATCGGTTGGTACAAAGCAAACAAAGCGGATAATGATGTTTCTGTTCTATGGCCAATATCCTTCTCAATAGCTGGCGCATTATTAACTTTCCACGGTGGTTTAGATCTAGTGGGTGAGGTATTTACCTTTAGTGACACAGTGGACCCAATAACACTCGACTCATCTGGTCGGGCAAACCTCTCTTCTAACACAACTTATATCTTCGATGAAGGAGATAGCACGGAGTAACTATGAATAAACTAACGAAATGGTCCGGTGCCCTGGGTATCGCTCTAGCACTAACCTCTGTAACTACGATGGCAGCCAATGAAACAAAGCTAGAGCAAGCTGCAAAAAACGTGGATGCAATTTCAGCTGCAGGTGGTAGTGCTACATATACCATAGGCTTATGGATTGGTATTGCAATGATTGTCATTAGCCTTGCAACCTGGGCATGGAATAGCCGAGAAAGCTCACCACAAAGTAAGGGCGTAGGAAAATTCGTTCTAATCTGTGGTATAGCAGGGGCCGCTTTGACTTTCCCAAGTGCTTACATAGCAATGTTCGGTGAGGCAGCAAGCATCTCAAGTGCTGATGAGTCTGTTGATTATCGTGACCTTCAAAACGTAAACAATTAGATAAACATACACAACCCCACTATCGAAAGCGTTAATAGATCGTGGGGCTAATTTTATCATCTACAAGGAACAAAAATGAAGAAAATACTACTTATGGCATCGACATTATCAGTTATTGCTGGCTGTGCTAATCAAACCGAACTAAGTGAACCAACAGTAGAGAACCCATCTTACCAATATCCTGGCATATCCAAGATATTATCAATTGATTATTTCGAAGTGGATAAAGGGACATCAGTTGCTCTTACGGAATATTTAGATAATCAAGATAGGTTTTGCTTCCAATGGGTTTCGTCAGCAAAGAAAGTAAATGGTGAAACAAAAAATGAGCATTCAATAGAAGCGAATATTTCTGTTCATTGCGGAGGATACGAGATTAGACAAGTTGATAATAAAGGTGGTGATTACGTTTCTACTGATATAAGAGCCGTTAACAAGTATAAGAATCGTGAAGGGTTATTCGTTCAAAATCTAGAGATGTAACATTTATTTTATTAAAATTCTAATCTACCAGTTTTACACTAATGCGCGCAACACGGTGATGAGCAGTCAAAACTCTCCGACCCAAATATGCCCATGAAACAGAGAAATTTAGAAGTTAGGAAACGGCTCTTTCTTTGCTCATACTCGCTCAAGTTAACCGCATTTCGCATTACCTCTAATTAATAGGGGTAATACGAGTTTCCTATGTTCCGCATAACTAGTACTCATTCTAACTAAGACTTCTGGTATTTGAGTTGGAGCAGTGCAGAAGAAATAGATTAATACCATCGCTTCGATTTTGAAGCTTATTCTTTCAAACCCGAAGATTACAATGAAAACGAGGGAAAATTAATGTTCGAGCAAGTAAGAAAAGAAATACTTAATAAAGCACCACTAGTTGCTGATGCGTTCTTAGAGCCAGCGTCGGAAGAAGAAATAAATTTGCTTCGCTGTAATGTGGGTAGAGAGCTACCACAAGATTTAGTTGAACTGTACAAAACATCTAAAGGGCAGGACCCCGAGAAGCAAGCAAATTTTGCTTATGGCGTCGCTTTACTCTCTATCGGACAGACCTCAAGCCTTGTAGAAAACTATAGCCATGATGGTGATGGAAACGTACTCAGTTATACCGATAAAGGTATAGATAAAGAGTATACCTTCGGCAAAAGTAGAATCCCAATTGCGGATGACTGTTCATCTTGTTTAATTTGCGTTGATTTAAGTCCAACAGAGGAAGGTAGTTTCGGACAGGTAATTCTCATAGATTATGACTACAAGGTCGCTTTAAAGCTTGCCGATTCTCTAGCTGAATTAATTTCTAACTTCAAGAAGGATTTAGAGCCTATCCCAAAAGGAATTATCGTATAATATAATGAATAACGATAATTTCTGAGGGCAACGTATGGCAGGCAACAAGTGGCAAATCAGTGATGAACTCTGGGAGAAAATGGCTCCTCTCATCCCGGAGCATAAAACTCACCATCCTCTGGGTACGCACCGCAAGCGGGTTGATAATCGCGCTGCAATGAACGCCATCTTCTTCGTACTCAGGACGGGTTGCCAGTGGAATGCGCTGAATGCCACCGGTATATGCTCGTCAAGCTCTGCTCATCGCCGATTTCAGGAGTGGCGGGATGCTGGCGTATTTGAACG